>JBKECM010000015.1:0-2643 GCA_047974615.1 Lachnospirales bacterium | reverse complement strand
GATAAAATTATTGTGCTTGATAATGGAAGAATTGTAGAAGAGGGCACACATGATTTTCTGATACAGAAAAAAGGATTATATCATAGATTATATACTATTCAACAAGAAAGTATGGGCTGGAGCGTGTAAATTTAAGGAGGCGCAATATGAAATTAAATATTGAATTATCTGGTGTTCCTGAAACTATGTTAATCCCACTTTATGCAAGAGCTATAGAAAGCAAGAAAAGTAAACCAGCTTTTTATGATAAATATGCGATTGATATAATAGAAAGTATTGATTATGATTTTTCTAACATTGCTAAAGGAAAGATGAGTTTATGGGGTTGTGCTGCTAGAACTATTATTTTAGATAGGGAAGTAAAATCATTTATATCAGAAAATCCAAATTGCACTTGTATAAATTTGGGTTGTGGTTTAGATGCTAGATTCCATCGTGTAGATAATGGTAAAATTAATTGGTATAACGTTGATTTTCAATCAATAGCAGATTTGCGAGACAAGTTTTTACCTAAAATGGATAGAGAAGAAATGTTAATTAGCTCGGCTTTAGATAAAGTTTGGATTGATAAAGTTAATAAGAAAAATGAAATTCTTATTATTATGGAAGGTCTTAGTATGTATTTTACTGAAGAAGAAGTAAAAGATTTTATAAATATGACTAAAGAAGCTTTTCCGAATTGTACTATATTGATTGAATTATTATCTGAATTTTCATGGAAAAATCAAAAAACACACGATACACTTAAATATACTACTGCTGTTTTTAAGTGGGGCGTAAAGGAGGCTAGGGAGTTAGAAATTTTATGCCCATATGCTAAATTAATAGATGAATGGAATTATACACCTATAATGAAACAATTTTCGCCTGTTTTTATTACATTGATATCACCTATTTTAAAAAATTTTAACAATAGAATTGGTAAGTTTTTAATTTATGATAAATAAAAAATGGACAAGAATGGGCTAACACTAATGTTAACAAAGGATTTTTTACCATCATATATATCATTTGTAAATATGCTAAATGATGTACAACTTAGATTAGATGAAACTAAAAAAATACATAGTAGAAATGATTAAAATTTTTAATAGTAATATAAATAGTATATTTTATTTTCTACACTTTTTATAATGCCCTAAAGACCTTTTACTATAAGTTTGAACTTCCCTAGTATTAGCTTTTTCGCCTTATTAAGAACTGTTTTTTCTTCGTCTTTAAAATTAGATAAATTAATACCTATTTGTTTCGCAGACACTTCTAAGCTACTTATGTTAGAAGTGTTTTTTGTTTGAAAAATAAATATCAATGCTTTCCTCTATTTTATCAATAATTAAAGTTTCAGTTTCATTATCTGATTTACTCTTCTTATGATTATTAAACACATCAAGTAGTAAATCATTGAATTGTTCGCTAATTTTATAACATAAATAAGTATTTTCATTAATAAATGCTTCTTTTATTATTAATAGCAACTCATCTTTGTCTTATAAGTCTATTTCTTTTTGAATTGCTTTTTCAGCAACTTGAATTGTGGCATTTAGAGCATTAGAACCAGCAGAAATTTTACCATCAATATAAATTTCAATAGTAGCCAACAACTTAATAAGGTCTTTATGAGTCAATAACTCGTTAATTATCCTGTTGTTGGCTTTTTAGCTTTACAGCTTCATTAGACAGGTTGTATGGGCGAGCAATAAAATCTTTGATTTTATGACCAGCCGATAGAAAGCTCGTCTATGGCGATATTACAGTATTGTCTAATACGCGTACATATTAAATCAATACTCAAATGATATTTATGGAGCCCTTAAAATCACTTCTATTTTGCAAGAACAAGGTAAAGTAATAAGTGAAAAAACTATGGGAAATTATATGCGTGAAATGGGATTGTAAGCTTGATATGTAAAACCATATATTCAAACTATTATCCAATCAAATTTCAGTAAAGAACTAAAAAATATATTAAATAAAAAATTTAATTCAGAAGAACCAAATGCTGTATGGTGTTCTGATATTACTATATTTGAACTTATTCAGGATTTGTATATTTAATGAGTATTATGTATTTGTTTTCAAGAAAAATTATTGCTTGGGTATTAAGTGATACATTAGAAGCTAAGCATGTACTAGAAACAATTGAAAAGGCAAAAAGAAAAAGAAATGTGGATAAACCAAAAATAATACATGCAGATATAGGAATACAGTATACTTGCAATGCATATCAAGAAGTAACACATGGTTGGACAAGAAGTTATTCCGAAAAAGCGTACCTCTATGATAATGCTTGCATAGAAGCCTTTCATGCTGTTATAAAAAAAGAAGAAATATACCTTAACAAATATAGAGACTTTAAAGAGGCAATTTAGCCATCTCTAAGTATATAGAATTCTGGTATAACCGAAAAAGGATTCATAATGTACTCGGATACAAAACACCTCAGCAAGTGAAGGATGAATCTATTCAGACTGCATAAAAAATTCGACTTTTTGTGTCCATAGTATTGGCATAGATCCTATACCTTCTAAGAAGGTCGTATATTTGTTCGCTTAAAGATTTTTTTAGCACGCAATTACCTCAGTTGTTTATCATTATATTTGATTTGTTACATGATAACATATACATGTAAATTATTCAATATAC
>JBKECM010000011.1:0-10064 GCA_047974615.1 Lachnospirales bacterium | reverse complement strand
CCAAAAGACAACTAAGCCATAATGTTTATTTCGTTTTCGCATATTCCTGATTAGTTTTATTTCTTCTTCAGTATGTTGGTTTGGGTGTGAATGTGGTTTTGTTGATTTGTTTAATAAAGATTCATTTGTTCCATCATACCTTTTAAGCCATCTATAAATATACTGCCTGTTTGTCTTATATCTTATAGCAGCTTTTGTTACACCATACTTTTTAGCATATTTAATTAATGATAGACAATATTTTATAGTTTGTGATATAATAGTCATAGCGAAAACAGTCTTTTCAGTTTTAAAATGTGGTGTGGTAACTTTATTTTATCACTTTTGACTTGTTTTCGCTTTTATTTTTTTTTAAAATGTAACACTTCTATTGTAATCCTACACTAAATTTTTTTAAATAATGAATTTTCACTTGCACAAACTATAAAAATATAGTATAATTAATAAGACCTACACTCAGTCTTTGGGTTCTCCGTCCATTTACTTAGTGTAAGGAAAAATTATTATAGGAGGTTTTGTTAAAATGACAAAACAAGAAATTATTACTAAATATGGTAGAAACCCTCAAGATACTGGTTCTCCAGAAGTACAAGTTGCTTTACTTACTGAAAGAATTAATCACTTAACTGAACATTTAAGAGTTCATGCTAAAGATCATCACTCAAGACGTGGTCTTTTAATGTTAGTTGGTCAACGTAAAGGTTTATTAAACTATATTAAAAATAATGATATTATTAAATACCGTGATCTTATTTCTGATTTAGGTATCAGAAAATAATATGTACTTAGGACTGTAAAATACTCTTAATTGGGTTTATTTTACAGTCCTTTTGGTCTTTAAAGACCTTTTTATAATTAAAAGAGCATAGCTTTTATAAGAGTTTTTAGGAGTACCAAATTTATTGATATTCCTAAAAATTCTTAAATATTAGCTAGTCTTTTAATTAAATAATTTTTTTGGAGGAAGACAATGGTAAAAATATTTGAACACAATTTAGCAGGAAAAACTATTTCAGCTGAAATAGGACGTGTAGCAGAACTTGCAAATGGCGCAGTAATTATGCATTACGGTGATACTTCTGTACTTGTTACAGCAACAGCAAGTGAAAAACCTCGTGATGGGATAGATTTCTTCCCATTATCTATTGATTATGAAGAAAGACTATACTCTGTTGGAAAAATACCGGGTGGTTTTATTAAACGTGAAGGACGTGCTTCTGAACGTGCAATTTTAACATCACGTGTAATTGATAGACCTATCCGTCCCCTATTTCCTAAAGACTACAGAAATGATGTTTCTATAGTTGCAACAGTGCTTTGTGTAGATCAAGACCACAGCCCTGAAGTGTGTGCAATGATTGGTGCATCTTTAGCTTTAGCTATATCTGATATACCTTTCTTAAAACCAGTAGGCTCATCAAATGTTGGTTTTGTAGATGGTAAATTTGTAATAAACCCAAATGCTAAGGAAAGAGAACTTTCTATTTTAGCCTTAACTGTTTCATCAACAAAAGATAAAGTTATGATGATTGAAGCTGGTGCAGATGAAATAAGCGATGAAGACATGTATAATGCAATTATGTTTGCCCATGAAGAGAATATTAAACTTGTAGAGTTTATCGAAAAGGTTGTTGCAGAAGTAGGTAAACCTAAAAAAGCCTATGAAGAAACAGGCGTAAATAAAGAAGTTTATGAAAAAGTTGTTGAAATAGTAACAGATGCAAGAATGGAAGAAGCAGTTTTTACAGACTTTAAACAAGTAAGAGATGAACGTGTTTCAGCTTTAAAAGATGAAGTTAAAACAAAACTTATTACAAGTGAAACTGAAAATTCAAGCGAATTAGAGCAGAGCATAAATGAAGCTATGTACAAATTTGAAAAAATGACAGTAAGACGTATGATTTTAGAACAACATAAACGTCCTGATGGTCGTAAACTAGATGAGCTTCGTGAACTTACTGCAGAAATCGACATATTAAAAAGAACTCATGGCTCGGCAATATTTAAGCGTGGTCAAACTCAAGTTTTAACAGTTACAACATTAGGTTCTATGGCAGAAGTACAAAGACTTGATGGTCTTGATACATCTGAAGAAACAAAAAGATATATGCACCACTATAACTTCCCAAGTTATTCTGTTGGTGAAACACGTCCAAGTCGTGGTCCGGGACGTCGTGAGATTGGTCACGGTGCTTTAGCTGAACGTGCATTATTACCTGTTATACCATCTGAAAATGATTTTCCTTATGCTATAAGATTAGTTTCTGAAGTTGTATCTTCAAATGGATCAACATCACAAGCGTCTGTTTGTGGTTCTACACTATCACTTATGGCTGCAGGTGTACCTATAAAAGCCCCTGTTGCAGGTATTTCAGTTGGTCTTGTTACAGGTAAAGATGTAAATGACTTTGTACTTTTAACAGACATACAAGGTATCGAAGACTTTTTTGGAGATATGGACTTTAAAGTAGCAGGTACAAAAGATGGTATTACTGCAATACAAATGGATATAAAAATTGATGGTTTAACTCCAGAAATTATAAAAAAATCGCTTCTTCAAACAAATGAAGCACGTCAATATATATTAGATGAAATAATGTTAAAAGCTATTCCTGAATATAGAAAAGAGCTTTCACAATATGCACCTAAAATCGAAAAAATTCAAATACCAGTTGAAAAAATCGCTGAAGTTATTGGCTCAAGAGGTAAAGTTATTAAACTTATTCTTGAGGAAAGTGGCGTAGAAAAAATTGATACCGAAGATGATGGTACAGTTTATATCTCAGACTCAAGTAGTGAAAAAATTCAAAAAGCTATTTCAATGATAAAAGCTATTGCCTTTGATCCAGAAGTTGGAACAATATTTGAAGGTAAAGTAACAAGACTTATGACTTTTGGTGCCTTTGTAGAATTTGCACCAGGCAAAGAAGGACTTGTACATATATCAAAACTTGCTAACGAACGTGTAGCAAAAGTAGAAGATGTTTGTAAAGTTGGAGATGTCTTTAAAGTAAAAGTTATTGAAGTAGATGATCAAGGAAGAATTAATTTATCAAAAAAAGATGCACAATAAAAAATAATTTTTTAGGAGAACCATATGAACCCTTTACTTATTAATTTTATAAGTATTGCTTTAGGTGTATTAGCGATAATTGCTCCCCTATTTGCAATATACAAGAATAAATTTGTATTTTTATTAGCTTCAATAAGTGCAATATTATGTTCTTTAGTTCTATATGCTCAAATATACCTTATTAAAACGCTTGCAGAACTTGGTAACTTAGTTGACATTATGGATAAAACAAACTTTATATTTAATATAACAGGCTTATTTATTTTTGTAGTAGTTTTATTAAATATTATATCATTTATATTTAATAAAATTAAAAAAGAAAAATAATAAAAAAGTAGCTATCAAAACATATGATTTTGATAGCTACTTTTTTATTATCTAAATAATTTTTTAAAACTATTTAATATTACTATTAACAAGTTCAGCAATAAAATCAACTTCATCTTGTTTGTTTACATCTAATAAAACAGCCTTAATTTCTTTAAACCCAAGAAATTTAAAAGCCTCAACTCTGTTATGTCCAGAAAGTATTTCATAAAAATCATTTGAAGTTTTATGCACAAGTATAGGATTTTCTAAACCTTTTTCTTTTATGGAAATTACTAAACTATCAAATTTCTCATTTTTAAAAGATTCAAAAGTTCTACCATTATATGGTAAAAGATTTTCAACAGGTAAAGTTAAAATATCGTCTTTTTCTTCTGAATTATAAGCGTCTTCTTGTTCAAGTTCCATTTTAAAATATTCTAAATCTTCATCATCAAAAAAAGCATTTTTACTTTTTCCTATTTCACTTGCAATATCTAAAAAATTTGTAGCAATTCGACTATTTTTGCGATATTCTATTACACTCATACCACAGTTATTTGCTTCAATTACTTTACTAGATTCAACGACTTTAGTTTTAAAAAATGTTACTTCTTCTTTATGTGCTTTATATATAACCATTTTAATATGACGTGGTATTTTCAAATCAAAATTATGCTTAAAAAATAAAAGCCCCTCTATTTTTAAATTTGCATTAGTTGTTTTTTGAATAATTTTAATATTCTCAATCATATTTTCTACTGCCTTTATAGCATCAAAATTTATAGTAATAGGCAATATAACAGAATCTGAAGCATTTAAAGCGTTTACTGTTAACATAGAATCTATGGACATACAATCTATCAAAATATAGTCATATTTTTCCCTGTATTTATTAATAAATTCCTTTAAAACAAAATCTTTATTTTCGATTTCATTAAGTTCAAAATTTAGATTGTTTAGCTCATTATTTGCAGGTATAAAATGTACATTATCAATCTCTAAAATAAAATCTTCTACTCTCATATCTTTATGTTCAATATTATTTTTAAGAACATTATAAATTGATAATTTTTTTATTTCAGAAACACCAAAATATGTGGTTAAACCAGCTTTAGGATCTAAATCAATAACTAAAACATTTTTATTTAACATAGCTAAAGATGAAGCTAAATTTCTGGTACAAGTACTTTTTCCTATACCTTCATAATTAAGAGAAACTGAAATAACGTTACACATATATACCCCTATTTTTATTATTCATATAATATATTAACATAGTTGTATATATTTTACAAGAAAAAAAGATATTATTTCTACAATAATTAGGTTATCAAAATAGTATAAAGTATATCGTATTTTTTTATAAATTATAGAATTTTGATAGTAATGCTTAAAATCACTAATTGAATATTAATACACACAAAAACTTATTTTATTATAACAAATATTAAATTATTCTATTACTTTATCCAAATAGATGCTTATTTTTTCCTATTCTATATCGACATAGAAAAATGTATATGATATACTAAAAGAAATATATAAATAGGAGAAATATTGTGAATTTAGAAAATTTGTTAATTAAAAATATTGAAAATATTACAAAGGCAAGTTTATTATTATTAATTGATAATATAAACACCAACTATAAAGAATTTGAATGGAACTATGATATTGTATTACCTGAAATTTTTATTGAATTGTTTAATTCAACAAAAAATATTGCTTTAGATTTAGAATCAATCTTAAACTATGACGTAAAGAAAAAAGAAACAATATTATTAGAAATACAAGAATTGCAAAGTAAACATATAAATGAGATTTTTAAAATTTCAATGTATAGAAACAACGTAAATTTACTTTCACTCAAACTTTCAAATATGAATACTTTCTTAGTAAATAAACAAGTAGAGATAAAATTAGACGAACTTAGTTTTAGCATTGACACTTATTTTAAAGAAAATGATGATTTAACAAAATTATTGACATACTTTCCAGTAATAACTGATCTCGAAATCATTAATACAGATTTAAGAAATATACTTAAAAAAGATTTTGAAAAACTTGATTTAGACGAAAGTTGTATTGCATATATTAACTTAAAAAATTACTTGCTACCTCATAATTTTGATGAATATGGTGAAATATTTGAAGAAATAGCAACTGATATATCTGTTACTTTTAATAAAACTTGTGGCATTATGACAGAAGAATTATTTAATGAATTAAGAAACAAGCTTAATGCTATTGAAAATTTATGCATTAATATAATTTCTGATTTGAACATTATATTTGAAAACTTTAATACACTAATAATATTAATTACAAATATTGAAAACTTTGAAATTTTATTTGAAAATAATTTAGTTTTACGTGATCTTTTTTATACATCAAAAAATATCTTTTTAGAACGTGAAAAAAATGAAATAATTATTGAGCAATTTAACGAAAATTTGGCAACAGAAATTGAAAAATACATTGATGACATAAGAGAAACTACCTTACTAATAAATAAAGAATTAGAAGAGAAAAATTCATTAACTGAACGAGAAGATGCTATTTTTTACGGTTATAAAATTTTATATGATTTATTTTATTTTGATATAGAAACTAGTTTTTCAACAACAAGATATTTGCTTTCAACATATGATAAAGAATATTTTTCAAAAAAAGGTATTATAAAAGAAAATATTGTAGACAAAATCTTAGATGAATTTTTAGATGAACTGAAAAAAAGTGACAGCTTTATTAAAAAGGCATATTTTTCGCAGCTTTTTAGAACTATAAACTATACCAACTCAAAAGTATCACTTAAAACTGCTTATTTAGATTATTTTAAAGAAATAGATGATTATAAAAAAGTACAGTATGAGAATTTATTATATTTTCTTAAACAATAGACTATTTTATAATAAAAGGTAAGGTTGTAAAACATAAAATGTTTTACAACCTTATTAATAATAATACAAAATACTACTTACAGCATTTAAAATATAGGCTTTCACTACTAATTATTTCCTATGTACATATTTTTATATTTTTATTGGCTAACTTTAAAAGTTGAAATTCTAATATTTTCAGGCTCAAGCCCTGTTTTTCTTTGAACTATATCTTCGATTTGAGCAAGTTCACTTTCAGTTAATGTTTCTTTACTTACAATAACATCAACTGTTGTGTCATCTATACGCACATATACATCTTTAAAACCTTTAGCTTCAATCATAGCCTCAGTTGCAGTTTCTTTTTCAATACGTTCTTGTATACCTAAAATTCTATTAGCTGCCTCTTTCTTCTCATTTTCAGCAACAGAAGTATTATTAATTATCTCAACAAGAAAATCTTTTTCTTTAGCTCTTGCTTGTTCTCTGTCAAGTTTTGATTGAACAAAAAACTCATCATCAACATTTGTTGAAACAAAAATAGCATCACCCACAGGATCTAGTTCTTCTTCTGAAACTACTATAGTTTCAGTATCCGTACTTATACTTGTGCTTGTTGTATCCTTAATAGTTGTTTCAGTTGTAGTGCTAGTGTCATTTGTTGTTGAGCTAGTTTCTGATGAAGGTAACATAAGTTCTTCACCTAAAGTTGTAATAATTTCACCTTCATCACTAAGTAAAATACTTTCATATGTATCAATACTAACTACATCATCTTTAGTATCTATATAATTTAAGTAACCAGCCATACCTACCATAGCAACTAAAAGCCCTAGCACTATTTGATTTTTTCTTTCACTAAAAATTTCTCTCATTATGAATTACCTCCAAAAATTTTAATTGTCCATTTTAAGAACAGATATTTTATAACTTGATACACCAAGCAAACTTTCTGTAGCGTGAATAAAAGCATCTCGAATAAGTGCGTTATCCCCTCCTTCAGCTACAATGAGTACACCTTGAATTGACGGATTTTTCTCGTACAAGATAAAAGGTTCTCCACTTGACTTGTCACTATATATGACTTCATCAATTATTTCTTCATCAAAGACTTCCTTTTGCAAATTGTCTTTATTTTCAGTTGTTTCTTGTATTTTACTATTAGTACTTTTAGCTATAACCTTTTCGCCGCCATTTGATACAGTAATAAGCACTTCAACTTTACCTGCACCAGAAACTTTACTTAATATATTTTCAAGTTTTGTTTCAAGCTCCATTTCATAAGAGCTATTTGTATACATAGTATCTTGTTCAGTATCTTTTTCAAAAGGGTTACTATTTAATACTAAAATAACTATAAGGCTTATTGCTAATAAAAAAATGTAATTTGTGTTAATTTTTCCATCTTGAAAAAATTCATTAAGCTTTTGCAAATTTTTATGATCTCCTTTCGTTCACTAAATCTCTTTGCATAAAAAATTATGTACTGTACGTTAAATATATATTGTCCAAATGTTCAAAATATTCATAAAAAATAATTTTTTCAATACTTTCTTTATTTTTGTAAAAATAGTCCTCTTCGCATACTAAGTTTAGTTCTATCGCATCTATATAAAAATAATTTTCACTTACTTCTTTAAATGTTATTTTCATTTCAGAAACAGTTATATTAAAGTTTTTTTGAAGTAAATCTTTAATAGTATTTTCAATTTCGCCTTTTAAAAAAAATTCAATATTTTCATTTTCATTTATATCAACTTCATAATCATATTCATAATGTAAATATTCTTCTAACGAATATTCAAGTGTAAATCCGATAATTGGTTTTAGCATATTAATCATAATTATAAAACCAGTAAACATCTTTATGTATTTTTTATAATTATTATTAGGTAAAATCATTTCTATTAAAGCCGCAATTACTAAAAAAGTAGCAATATTTTTTAAATAGTTTTCTAAATAGTCCATATTAACCTCAAATAAAAAGTAAAATTATAATACAATAAGTGAACATAATAGCTGTTGAAACACAAATACTTATAATTAATTCAAAAAAAGCAGTACTCCGATTTAAAGCATTTATTATTTTTGTATCACCTATTGTAGTTATTAAAAAACTACTAATATAAAAAATTAAATTTAAAATAAATATCTTTATGATATAACTTAACAAAATAACAATAGATATAAAAACAATAGCAAATACGAATACTTTCGTTGATGCCTCTCCAAGTGATAGCATTGTATCCACAGCAGAGCCAATAGTGTTTCCAATTACGGGAACACTTTTAAGAGCATATTGACCCGTTTTAGTTAAAATATTACTTGTAATAGGAGTGCCAATTCCTATTAATGATATTATTGCCATA
The DNA here is from genome assembly GCA_047974615.1 of Lachnospirales bacterium. GTDB lineage: Bacteria > Bacillota > Clostridia > Lachnospirales > CAMZNU01 > JBKEBX01. Next base: position 1,434 of record JBKECM010000011.1, on the reverse strand, counting down.
AAAAAAATAGTTGTGTATTTAATTATTGTTTTTATGCCCTTTAACCCAATATCAATAAAGTTTTTTAAAAAATCTTTTTCGCTTAATAAATTTATTAAATTCAAAACTGCAAAAATATAAATTATGTTAATAAAAACTTTACTATAAAAATTTATAATTACTCTAACTAAAAAAAATAAAACGGGAGCTATAGTTGTAGCTGTTGTGATTTTTAAAGTAAAAGTTAGTATAGACATATAAGCAGGTATCAAAGCTAAAGTAAAATTCGAGGCAAAATCTAAATAGTCAAGGGCAATAATAATTGCAGTATTTATTGAGTTTATTACAATAGCAATAAAAGCTGAATAAACAATATATGTAGATAAACTTGCAATGCCTTTAGATTTAAAGCTTTCCGACAAATTTAGTAGAAAAGCTTGTAGTAAAGCTATAACAATAAAACTAATAAGTAATTTTACACATTCATTAAAAGCTGTTATAAGAATATTTTTAAAATAATTAAATAAATATTCAAAATCTAGTAGTTTTTCACCAAAAAAAACATTTTCAATGATTTCAGTAAAATCTAATTTATATTCACCTTCATCAAGTACTTCTTGAATGTTTTCACTTTCATCTTCACCTATTACTTGATTAAAACTACTAATGTCCATTCCATAAATACATTTAGTATTAAAAAAAATCAAAAATATTATAATAAAAATAAAACTTTTTTTCATTAGTAATTCCTTTCTTTATGTCCACCTACTTATGTTAAGTACAATTTCTAAAAGATTTAATATAATTGGATATCCCATATATAACACAACTATTTTACTTGCAAGTTCAATTTTTTGACCTATAGCACTTTGTCCACTATCAACACAAAGTGCTTGAGATATTTCAGCTATATATGTAATGCCTATTATTTTAACAATTTCTTCTATATAAAAATCGTTGTTAGATATCAACTCACTTAATTCTGAGAAAATCTTTAAAACTTCGCTAAAATAAGGTAAAACTTTAATTACTATTAAAATACAAGTTATTATAGCAACAAAAGTTGCAAAGCTTTGATTTTGATTATAATTTTTCAAAATTAAGGATACAAACAAACCTATAAATGCAATGGCAATTATTGAAAAAAAAATCATATAACCACCTCTACAAACTAAATAGTTCCATTATTGTCGTAAATAATTGACTAATATAATTAATGACCCAGTATAAAACAACTATAATTCCAACTAAAGAAGTCATCATAGCTTGATCATCACGTCCAGCCCTTGCTAAAACTTGATTTATAACAGCAACTAAAATACCAACAAAAGCAACTTGAAAAATAATATCAACTTCCATATGTCCTCCTAAAAGTTATTTTTAAAAATAACTTATTTAAGGTGACCTCTAAAAACTCGCTTGATTTAATTTTCTTTTAAATTTTAAATAGTTCAA
>JBKECM010000151.1:0-1572 GCA_047974615.1 Lachnospirales bacterium | reverse complement strand
ACCCAGTTACTGCATCTTTTTGGAAGGGATATAAAGTATTATATACAACTGTGTCTTTAAATCCAATTTGTTCATTTGCTAGGTTATCTTCATTGATATCATCTAGGAACTCATTGAAAATGTTATATAAAGTAATATAGTAAATATATTCAGGACTATTCTCTTTATATAACGTTTTAATAAACGCTATTACATCATTTGTAACGTCAATTAAGTCTTCGTTATTCCAAATGCTTTCAAACTGTGTGATAAATGAGTCAGCAGCCACAGTATCTAATCTAGTAATTGCATAAGCAAGATTGTTATCCTTTTGGTAACCAAATCCTTCACTACTAAACTCTGTTGTATTAATGTATGAATAACTACTATCTTCTCCCTTAATATTAAAATATGTATTCGGTATTGTTTGTTTAGTGTTGTTAGTTTTAAACTGCGCTTTCTTTTCAATCCATTTTGCACATTCACTTGCAATTGCTTTAGTACTCATCTCATTGATAAGTTTAACTTCATATTCAGTACCACCAATTGCCTTTTCAAATTTAGCTCTATTAATTTCGAATTGCTTTTCTTGCTTACGATTTTGTTCCCTTTTTATAAATGTCGGATCTTTAAATATAAAGTCTAACTTATCAATTTTCTTTAGTTCTTTCTCTAATGCTTTGAACCCGTATATAGAAAAAATAGATGCAGCAACCTGCACCTTTGAATCTTTTGTTATTGTTTGTTTTAAATCATCTCCAAATAAGTTGGATTTATTATCAAAAAAGTTATTCATATCAGCCTCAATTTAATATATCTTAATATATATATATTAGCATTTTTTCATCGTTACTTTTTATACAAATTTTTTGATTAATATTTTCTATATAATTTATTAATTAAATATATGTAACATTTGAATCCGTAGTATCCACTTCATACTTGCCTTTTAAATATACATAGTCCGAACTACTTTCAAGTTGTTGACACCATAAGGAAAACTCCTCATCAAACTTATCACACATTTTTTTATCAATAGCCCTTTGAGGTAACCGTTCAATGTATTCAGCATAACTAAATTTTTGGATACTTCTATACTCAGATTCTAATTGAGCTACATTTTTATACAAAAAAGCAACTTCTTCTTTTGACTTTTTAATTAATGCTTCATACTTTTCTCCATCACCCTTTTTGTATATAGTGGGCGTATCCTTAAATCTAAGGCGTTGAGACATTTCGAAATTTATGAGTTTTTTATGTTCAGAAAAATTACAAGGATGGATTGGAATTATAACAACATCAATATTATAAACTTTTTTTACAAACTCATTAAATGTTGAATTTAATTTTAGTGAGTCAAAGTTATTTGAGCTTCCACCAAAACTCATCCCACCTGTCATTCGTTCAAATATACCAAAATTTACCAATTGATTGATATCAAATGTTGTAAGTTTATTTTCAATTTCCACTTTTCTAAAGTATAATGAATCTTCTCTAATTTCAGATATTTGCTTAAAATCACATAATAAGTCAAATAATTTATTATGCATATAACAAGACAACTCATTAAATCTTACAAGTACCTCTTTATCA
>JBKECM010000130.1:0-3699 GCA_047974615.1 Lachnospirales bacterium | reverse complement strand
TATAGAAATTTGGAGGTGAATTTTATTTGGATTACGACAAATATGTAATAGCACAAAGGCGAGGAAGCATTAATGTTGTGGTTTTATCTTTTTTAAAAACACCAAAGTACGGATATGAACTAATTAAGATACTTGAAGACTGCGGATATGTTATTGACCAAAGCACTTTATATCCTTTACTTAGACGCCTTGAAAATGAAAAAATTTTAATTAGTGAATGGCGAGAAAGTAATAATAGAAGTCAAAAATATTATGTTTTAACAAAAGAAGGAAAAGAACTTTGGGTATTTCTATGTGATGAATGGGTTAGAACAAATAAAATTATAGAAGGGTTGATAAAATGAAAAACTTAGATATATATTTAGAAGAAGTTAAATATTATTTAATAAATAAAGATAAAAATGATATTTTAAAAGAGATAAGAATGAATATTTTAAATAAGCTAGGTGATGACTATACTGAAAAACAACTAATAGAAATTTTAGAAGAGTTAGGGGAACCTTCTGTTTTTGCTAATCAATATAATAAAAATAATGGTATATATATAACTGAAAAAAATTATATAAATTTTGTTAATATATTAAAAATTTTAGTAATAATAGGAGTTATAGTTTCTTGTATAAATTCTATTGATTTTTTATGGGATTATGAAAGAATAAGATTTGACATTAATCGGTTTTCTGTGTTTTTAGCAATTTTAGCAATTTTAAGAAATATTATTATGTTTACTATATTTTCTATTGGCGTTTTAACTACGGTTTTTTACTTTATTGAAAAAAATAATGTAAACAATGAAATTTTATCTGAGGCAAACAATGAGGTTGATCAAATTTGGACAGTAAAAAACCTTAAAGGAAAAAGATATAGTTTTCAGGATTATGTAATCAGCACAATTTCAGTAGTGTTTTGGAGTCTTGCTTTTATTTTTATTATAAATCGAGCGACACCATCAGAATATCAATTTTTTAAAAAAGAGTATTTATTTTTATTTATTATCATTATTTTGGTTTCTGTTTTAATGGAAATAATTAAAAATAGTTATAAATGTTTTGTCGGTGAAAATAAAGTGTTTTATGTTATTTTAAATATAGTATGTAATATATATGCTATTTTTTCATCTGCCTTTGTTTTACTATATAAAAAAATGTTTTACATTCCTACTATAATACAAAATGATATAGGAAATGAAGTTTTTTATATCATATTTTTTATTACAATTATTATATGTAGTTTTAGTATAGTTTTTTCTATATATAGATATATTAAACTAAAATAATAGATTGTTCTTTAAAAGTAGGCATTTTAAATGCTTGCTTTTTTATTGCATATAAAAAATAAAATATAAAAAATTTTTTAAGCTACATTTAAGTTTTTTGAATTATAATTGCATTATTCCTTTAGAAATAGTACTTTTAAATACTAACTTTAAAGAAATTTACAAAGTATTTACAATTTAAGATTGTTTTAAGTTTTTAAGTATAAAATAGCATTATAACAATAAAGCAACTAAATGTTAAGAGTTAAATAACAAATTTCAAAAAAGTTTTAGGATTTAAGTTTATTTTAAGAATAATAATTTATAATGAAAATATAGAAAGCAAGAGGTGAGTGTAATGGGTAAAAATTGGACTGCTCAAAGATTTGAAAAGAAATATGTAATAACAGAAGAACAATATCTTATGTTAAAGGAAAGATTAAAAGACATTACTGAAAGAGATGAGTTTGGTGATACTACAATATATAATATATACTATGATACACCTGATTTTAAACTTATAAGAAAGTCTTTAACTAAACCGGCGTATAAAGAAAAATTTCGTGTTAGAAGCTATGGCTTAGCAAATGAAAATACTCAAATATTCGCTGAGATAAAAAAGAAATATTTAGGTGTAGTATATAAAAGACGTATTCCTTTTAAGTTTAGTCTACTAGAAAAAAGCGATTATTCTGAAGTGCGTCAAGCTATAAATAAAGGTGAAAGACAAATTTTAGATGAGATGGCTTGGTTGTTTGAAGTGTATGAAGGGCTTACTCCTAAGATGTTTATATCATATGATAGAGAGCCACTATTCACAACAGATAGTAGTGGTATAAGAATAACTTTTGACAGTAACATTCTCTATCGTACTGATAACTTAACACTTGATAAAGATTTAGGTGGTACAGCTATTTTACCAGAAGGAATGAGAGTTTTAGAACTTAAAGCTGGTGATTCAATTCCAATATGGATTTCAAATATTTTAAATGAATTAAAAATTTATCCGGTTTCATATTCAAAATATGGAACTGCATATCAAAAATTTTGTGAGGTGAAGAAAAATGAATATGTTGCTTAATGAAAATCTAACTACACTTAGTGTGTTAAATGTAATAATTTTATCAATAACTGCCATATGTTTAGGCTTGATTATGGCAAAGGTACACACTTATAAAAATGATTATAATAAATCTTTTGTTATTACACTTGCTATGCTTCCACTTACTATACAACTTGTAATTTTACTTGTTAATGGTAATGTTGGTACTGGTGTTGCTGTTATGGGTGCTTTTAGCCTTGTAAGATTTAGATCTTTACCCGGTACTGCTAAAGAAATAGGTAGCATATTTGCTTCTATGGCTGTTGGTCTTGCTTGTGGTACAGGTCAAATATATATTGCTATTATTTTTACTGTTATATTTAGTGTTGTTGCTTTATGTTATGAGGGTACTGGTTTATGGAAAAGTAGTAATTCTTTTCAACAACTTAAAATAACTATACCTGAAGATTTATATAAGGTAGATGTTTTTAAAGATATATTAGAAGTATATACTTTAAAATATGAACTTGTTGGTGTTAAAACAACAAATATGGGTTCTCTATTCCAACTTGAGTTTAAAGTTAACTTTGATGAAAGTAAAGATTTAAAAAAGTTCTTAAATGAACTACGTTGTCGCAATGGAAATTTAGATATAAATTTCAATTTAGTTGTAAATAGTTACAATGGTTTATAAGAAGAGGTGTTTAATATGAAAAAAAATGTTAGAAATTATTTAATTGGTGCTGTTGCAGTAGCTGGTGTTATAGGTTTTGGTGGTGGTTTATATACTGCTTACTCTAAAGAACTTACAAAAGAAGTTATGGCGGCAGAAGAAGCAACTACTACTATGGCTGAAAGTGTTTCATCTAACTATGATGATTCAAATGCTACTGGTGTTATAACTTTAGAAGGAAATAGTGCGACTGGATACGGTAGTGGCTATAACATAAGTGGAAATATTGTTACTATAAATTCTGCAGGTACATATGTTGTACGTGGCTCAGCAGAAGATATGCAAGTTGTTGTTGATGCTGATGGATTTGATGTTGAACTCGTTTTAGACGGTGTAACTTTAAGTAATACTGATGATGCACCAATTTTTGTTAAAAATGCAGGCTCAATAAATTTACACATAGCTGATGGTTCTGTAAATAACATTAGTGATGTTGCATCTGAAATTGAACTTACTGACGAAACTGAGCGTGAAGGTAATTCTGTTATATTTTCTAAAGAAGATTTAACTATTGATGGGACTGGTACATTGAACGTTGTTGGTAACTACAAAAATGGTATTACGTCAAAGGATAATCTTACAATAAATGACGGAAACTTTGTTGTTGAAGCAACAAACAATGGTATAATCGGTAAAGATAGCCTTACTGTAAACAATGGTACATTTAAT
>JBKECM010000118.1:0-6316 GCA_047974615.1 Lachnospirales bacterium | reverse complement strand
TATATTGGCAAGAGTAGATAATCTACCCCTTGTTATATTTTTGCTATCCATAACATCTTTAATATGGAAAGTAATTTTCCCATAATCTTTAAGTGCAATAACAGAGTTATCAATCATAAAGTACCTCCTATATACTATAAGACTATATTAGTAGTTACATATTGACAATTAGTCTATATATAGTTACTATATAGATAGTATACAAAGATGATTAAAAAAATATTTATGAGAAATAAGTTTATTGATGAAAAATAAGTAAAATAGATTATTTTATTTCTTGTTCTAAGTCAGTAAAAATATCACTATTAAAGAAATCTGTTACAGATATGTTTAATCCGTCACAAAGCTTTTTTATTGTTATAATTGATAAATCTTTTCGATTATCATCTAACATAGAATAGACAGTAGATGGAGTAACACCTGAACGAGTTGCCAGTTCGTTGTACTTAATATTATTTTGCGTACATAAATCTTTAAAACGTAAAACAACAGCTGCTTTAATTTGCATAATATCACCTCATAATTTTTTATACATTGCATAATAATTTTAAAGCTTATTACGATTATGCGTATACGTTATTGCGTATATTTATCGATTATGATAAAATATTTATAAATGTGAGGTGTAAATATGAAAGGAAAAACTTGTTCTATTACTGGACATAGAGATGTGGACAATGCTAAAACTGATTATGTAAAGAAAGCAATAAAAGATTGTGTAGTAGAATTAATAAATCAAGGCTATACGCATTTCATTAGTGGATTTGCAGACGGAATTGATTTGTATTTTGCTGAAATAGTAGCAGAATTAAAAAAAGAATACGACATAACACTTGAGGCAGCAATTCCTTATCGTAATAGAGTAAATTGCAAAAAAGCTATATTTAGAAATTTACTAGCTGAATGTAACATTATTGGTATTCATTCAGAAGAATATAGCAAAAGTAGTTATCTTAAACGCAATAGATTTATGGTAGAGCAATCAAGCCTTGTAATATGTGTGTATGACGGACGAGAAACTGGAGGAACATTTTATACTAAGGAATATGCTGAAAAATTAAACAAAGAAATTAAATTAATAGCAGTATGAGTTACAGACGTTACTAGAAATTTTAGTAACGTTTTTTTATTGGTTTAAAACCAAACGAAAACAAATATAAAATTATACGAGGAGAAAAATTATGGAATTTTTTAATGAGGCAGTAAACGTATTACAAACATTAGTTATCGCACTAGGTGCAGGTCTTGGGATTTGGGGTGTCATCAACTTGCTTGAAGGTTACGGAAATGACAATCCAGGTGCGAAGTCACAAGGTATGAAACAATTAATGGCAGGTGGTGGAGTTGCCCTTATCGGTATGACATTAGTACCATTATTAAGTGGTTTATTCGGCTAAAATTTACGAATGTAATTTATTAAAGACTAAAGGTTGAGAGCTTACTTTCAACCTTTTTGTTTTTTACAGGAGGTAATTTATGCAGAGTATACTCGATGCAATTAATAATTGGATAAAAGAAATATTAATAGGTGGCATTTTATCGAATTTCACAAATTTGTTTGATACAGTAAATTCAAAAGTTGGAGAGATAGCAGTTGAAGTCGGAAAAACGCCGTCAGATTGGAATAGTAGTATATATTCATTTATAAGAAATTTATCGGAAACAGTATTGCTACCGATTGCTGGTATTGTAATAACCTTTGTGATGTGCTATGAATTAATATCAATGATTATTGATAAAAACAATATGCACGATTTTCCACCGTCAGACATTTTTAAATGGGTATTCAAAACATTAATAGCAGTATTAATAGTTACAAATGTTTTTGATACAGTTATGGCAATTTTTGATGTAGGACAACAAATTGTGTCTAATTCATCAGGCTTTATAGTTGGAAGTGCGGCTATAGATATAACAGCAACTATTGAAACATTGACAGCTACATTGGATAGCTATGATATAGGTCCATTGTTTAGCTTGTTTTTACAAAGCTTTATAGCACAGTTTGCAATGTCAGTATTATCAATTTGTATTTTTATCGTAATTTATGGACGTATGATAGAAATTTATATGGTTACAGCACTTGCCCCTATTCCCTTTGCAACAATGGCAAATAAAGAATGGGGAAGTATTGGGCAAAACTATATAAAGTCATTGTGTGCCTTAGCGATACAAGCATTTTTAATAATGGTTTGTGTTGGTATTTATTCAGTATTGGTTAATGATATTGCGATGAGTGTAGATGATGACCCTATGTCAGCAATATGGACTTGTATGGGATATACAGTTTTATTATGCTTTACATTGTTTAAAACTGGAAGTATTGCAAAATCTGTATTTAATGCACACTAGATTATATATTGCAGATAAAATTAAGGAGGAATTTATGGACGAGAGAACTTTTTACCCATATAGCTTTGACGAGGCAAAACGTAATAGTTGTATTGATTTGTACAAAGAATCTTTACAAGCTAATACGGATTGTAAAAATGCTATTGAGAACATTCTAAAAGAAAATTATAATGGCACGACCTTAGAAAAAGGGTCAGCTAAAGAAGTTTTAGATAAGTATGGGATAGATAGAGTTAACTATGTTATTAGTGCTACACTACAAAGAAAATCAACAGACGGACGTTTTTCAGCTGATAATATGAATTTAGCAAAAGAAACTTTTATTCCAGAAGATAAAAATAACAGAGATTTTTTAGTTAATGCACATTCAGGACTGTTAAATGTTTTTGTTAATCAATTTCACGATGAACTAAAATTACTAAATCTATGGGATAAATCGCAAGTTAATAGTACAGATAATCTGAATTTTGAAAGCAAAGTAATGGTAGTATCTCCTACAGCTTTGAAAGAAAATTTTAGAACTAGAGAAAATCAATTAGTTTTTTGTGCTTATGGGGCTGGTTGTATGCCTGAAAAAACAGGTAAAATGGTTTATGGAACATTTTTAAAAGACGGAGAAAAAGCACAATTCCAAAGACAAGATTTTTTAGGCGAGGCTAAGGACGAATTTTTATCTAATTTTGAAAAGTCTTTAAAAAGTGAATTATTAATTGTTTCAAAAAGTGAAACAAAGGAAGAAGATAAACCTAAAAAAAGGGAATCTGTTTTGGGCAGGTTAAATGAGAAAAAGTCAGAAATTGCAAATAAAAAAGATGACCAAAAAGAAACAAATACTAAGGAAGGTGAGAGATAATGGCTTATGTGCCAGTACCAAAAGACCTAAACGCAGTAAAAACAAAGGCAATGTTTAATCTTACAAAAAGACAATTAATATGTTTTTCGCTTGGTGGTTTATGTGGTTTGCCAGTATATCTATTTTTAAAAGATATAACAAACCCAACTATATCAACATTAGCATTAATAGTAGTTTGTTTTCCATTTTTTATGTTTGCTATGTATGAAAGATATGGACAGCCCTTAGAAGTGATATTAAAACAGATGTATATGGTTAAATATAAATTGCCAGCAAAAAGACCATATAAGTAACAAAACTTTTATGAACTATTAGAAAATCAATACAATCTAAATAAGGAGGTATCGGACATTGTTCAAAAAAATAAAAAACCAAGAAAAAAAAGAAACTCAAGTAAAACAGTCAAACAAAGCAAGGCAACTAACAAAATCAGACCGTAAAGAAATAGAAAGTATTATTTCAAAATATAAAAAGAATGATAAAAAGGAAAAATCGGCACAAGATAGTATACCTTATAAACGTGTTTATCAAGACGGAATATGCAGAGTTACGGACAGATTTTACTCAAAAACTATACTTTTTGAAGATATAAATTATCAATTAGCAGAAGATGAAGACCAATCGGCGATATTTGATGGTTGGAGTAATTTCCTTAATTATTTTGATACATCTATTGAGTTTGAATTTACTTTTTTAAATATTACTGGTAATGAACAAGCTTTTGAAAAAAGTATAGAAATAGAATCAAGAAAAGATGATTTTAATAGTATTCGTGAAGAATATAGCGAAATGCTGAAAAAACAATTCTCTAAAGGTAATAATGGTATTATAAAAAGAAAATACTTAACTTTTGGAATTAATGCAGATAATTATAAAAAAGCTAAGGTAAGGCTTGAGCAAATAGAATTAAATATTTATAATAATCTCAAAAAAATAAGTGTAAATATGGAAATCTTAGACGGAAAAGCAAGGCTAAAATTGTTTCGTGACATAATATTAATGGACGAAAAACAAGTTTTCAATTTTAATTGGGATTGGCTAACACAAAGTGGAATGTCAACAAAAGATTTTATTGTACCCTCGTCATTTTATTTTGGTGATAAAGGAAGTTTTAAAACTGGTGACAAGCTAGGCTCTGTATCTTTTTTAGAAATATTTGCACCTGAAATTTCAGATAGAATTTTATCTGATTTTTTAAAGATTGAGGGAGACCAATGTGTAACAATGCACATTCAATCAATCGACCATATAAAAGCAGTAAAAATGATTAAAAGAAAGCTAACAGACCTTGAAAGAATAAAAATTGACGAGCAGAAAAAGGCTGTTCGTGGTGGTTACGATATGGACGTTCTTCCGTCTGACCTTGCAGTAAATATTGCTGAAGCTAAAAAACTTCTACAAGATTTACAAGGCAGAAATGAACGTCTTTTTTATTTCACTTTTATAATGTTTAATACTGAAAGTACAAAAGATAAGCTTGATAATGTCATATTTAGGGCAACGAGTTTAGCACAAGAACATAACTGTATTTTGCGTAGGCTTGATTATCAACAAGAGCAAGGCTTTATAAGTTCAATGCCACTCGGTAAAAACTTTATAGATATAAAAAGATGTATGACTACAACAGCCACAGCAGGTTTTATGCCTTTTACAACTTGCGAGATATTCCAACGTGGCGAAAGTCTTTATTATGGAATTAATGCACTATCAAGTAATTTACTTATGGCAGATAGGAAACTACTTAAAAATCCGAATGGCTTAATTTTAGGTACTCCTGGTAGTGGTAAATCATTCTCAGCAAAACGTGAAATATGTAATGTATTTCTTGTAACAGAAGATGATATAGCTATATTAGACCCTGAAAATGAGTATGCAGCACTTGTTAATAGATTGAGGGGACAAGTTATAAAAATATCTCCATTATCTAAACATTTTATTAATCCAATGGATATTAATATAGGTAATGCAGAAGATGAAAACCCACTTATTTTAAAAAGTGATTTTATCTTATCTTTATTTGAAATTATGATGGGTAAAGTCCTACCAGATGAGAAAAGTATTATAGATAAGTGTTTACAATTAGTCTATCAACAATATTTTAAAGACCCAGTTAATACACCAATGCCTATTTTAGAAGATTTATATAACGAAATTATAAATCATGGTGGTAGACAAGCAAAACATATAGCTGAATGTATGGCTATTTATGTTACAGGTAGTTTAAATGTTTTTAATAATAGAACAAATGTAAATATCAATAATAGAATTGTATGTTTTGATACTAAGGACTTAGGTAATGCCTTAAAAGAGTTTGGTATGTTAGTTGTACAAGACCAGATTTGGACTAGAGTTTCTAAAAATCGTGATAATAAAAAATCAACAAGATATTATATTGATGAAATGCACTTGTTATTAAATAAAGAGCAGACAGCCAATTATACTGTTGAGATTTGGAAACGATTTAGAAAATGGGGAGGAATTCCAACAGGACTTACTCAAAATGTTAAAGACTTTTTGAAAAGTCCACAGATTTCTAATATCTTTGAAAACTCTGATTTCGTGTATTTATTAAATCAAGGTGGCGAGGACAGACAAATTTTAGCTAAACACTTAAATATATCAACTCATCAACTATCCCACGTTACAAACTCAAATGCAGGAGAAGGACTATTGATTTATGGGAATATTATTATTCCATTTATAGACCACTTCCCAAGAGATACAGAACTATATAGCATTATGACAACTAAACTTAGTGAAATTGAAGGTGGTGTTGTTTAGATGAGTAAAGGTCAGAAAAAAAGGTTGCGTAAAAAAGTTAATAAACTTGAAAAAGCAGAGAATAAACTTTTTAAAGCACAAGATAAAGTACCTGAAAAAAACCAGACGAACAAGGGACACACACGTAGTGTGGGGTTTTCACGAAGTGAAAATTTCGAAATAAAGAAAGCTGATAAAAAGGCTAAACGACAAGTTACAAAAAAACGAATTAGAAATCAAGATAACACTAGCTATAATCAAGCAAGCGATAAACAAAGCTCAAAACATCAACACAAAGAATATAAGTCAAAATTATCATTTGAAAGCGATAGACCTAAAAAATCAGTAAAC
>JBKECM010000019.1:0-5223 GCA_047974615.1 Lachnospirales bacterium | reverse complement strand
AACAACGATTTTGCGTTAAGTGAGTAAGGAAAAAATTGAAATTATCTTATTGAAAAACTCCTAAATTAATTTTTTTCTAACTTTTGACAGCACCCTCCCTATTACTAAATATAATAATTGATAGGCAAAATAGATTGAACTACTGGTAAAGTAGAATAAATACATTTTTAAGTTTTTGTATTTTAAAACAACTTATGTTATAATTAAACTTATTCATAGGTAAAAGCGTCTAAAAACACACCATTTTCTTTATTATAATGTATGGGGAAAAGTTGTGAACAAATGTAAGTGTACTTTAGTGAATGTTAGCAAGGGCATTGCCCACGTATACTAGTTCTTTAGTGTAAAATAGAAATGGTGTTACCATAGATAAAACTAATGATTGATGTACAAAATAAATATATAGGTGAATTATGTTAAAAATAGCTTTTTGTGATGATTTTGAAGATGATAGAGCATCTGTTAAAAATTCTTTAATAGAAATTGAAAATAAGTGGGAGGTTAAGTTTGCAACTGCCTCTTTTTCCTCTGGGGAAGCTCTTTTGGAAGATATTAAAAAAAATAATTACGATATTATTTTACTTGATATAATAATGAGTGGAATAGATGGTATAGAAACGGCGAGAAAAATCCGAGATATAAATAAAAGTAGTTTGATAATATTTATATCTAGTTATGAAGCTAGGTTAAAAGAGTTGTTTGGTTTTAGAACTATTGCTTTTCTTGATAAACCTATTGTAACTTGTGACCTTGAAAAGGCTTTGATAGAAGCTTGTGATATTATTGATGCTGAAAAAGAAATTCAGTTTAAGTATAACAAAAATGGAGTAGAGTATTTTATTTCTACAAGAGATATAATGTATTTTGAAAGCGTTCGCAACAAAATATTTGTACATACTAAAAACATAACAGAAGATTTTAATGGAACTTTAAAGGGTGTATGGGAACAACTTGAAAATAATAAAGACTTTGTTTTTACAAGTCGCTCATATATTTTTAACTTTAACTACATAAATTTAAAGTCTGATAAGGTTGAACTAAAAGGCTCAGGTGAAAACTTTAATATAGGTAGAAACTTAAAAAGCGAGGTTCGAGAACGATATTTAAAATATATTAGGGAGAGATAGTATGATATTTGATACTTATGAAATTTTATTTTATTCTGTTATGAATGTTGCTTCTTTATATATTGTTTATGAAGTTTATAATATAGTACTTGAAAAAAATAGTAATAACAAAAATATTGTAAAATATGTAACTTTTCTAATTTATTTTTTTATGGGTTTTTTAACTTTTATTTTAAATAAAATACCAAGTATTAATGTTTTGTTTAATATATGTATCACTTTAATAATGTCCATTAATTTTAAGGGAAAGTTCAGACATAAGGTAATAATAGCTTTTTTGATGGTAAGTTTTTTTATTGCAGTTGAGTTTGTTGTTACCATAATAGCAATTAATTTTTTTGATTTTGGTTTAAGTAATATAGTTTTAAATAGTAAAGTTGTTATTATTGTGAATACTATAAACTTGATTATAAGTTTAATTATTTGTAGTTTGCTAAAGCTTGTAGTTAGAAGAGTAAATAAGTTTGAGAGAGTAACATATATTGATTCTATGCAAATAAGTATAATACCTTTATGTAGTGTTGCAATCTTCTTATATATAGGAAATGGTCTTTTGGAAAGAGCTAATTTAAATTCAGTTGCTATGGCTATTGTAATTTTAGTAGTTGTTATAAATATTACTTTTTATTATATATTTGATAGAGCTAAAGAGGCTGAAAAACTTAAATATGAAAATGCTATTTTAAAAAGTCAATGGACATATTATATTGAGGTGGAAGAAAATATAAATAATTCTTTTGAAAAAATACGTACACTTAAGCACGATTTGAAGTATCAATTACTGTATTTAAAGGGTCAGGCAGAAGAAAATACTATAGAGTCTATTGAAGAAATGAATAGACGCCTTGATTTTCTTATAGGAGAGGTGTTAAGTGAAGATACTATAGAGTATAGCAAAAATAAAGGTTTAAATAGGTTACTTAACTATAAGTTGTTAGAAGCTAAAAATAAAAATATCGAAGTTGATATTAACGTTGATGTTGGGGAAAATACTTATATAGATGAAAATTCTTTATATATAATTTTAGGTAATGCCATAGATAATGCAATACGAAATTTTGATAGCTATAAAAGTTCTGAAAAAAACATTAAAATAAAAATCATAGATGATGGAGGTAATATTTTTATTAAAATAACAAATCCTTATAACAAAAAATTATCTTTTAAAAAAGGTTTGCCTATTACTGATAAAGAAGACAAAAACTTTCATGGTGTAGGAATTAGCAGTATAAAGCATATTGTGGAAGAAAAAAATGGATATTTTAAAATTGAAACTAAGAGTAATATTTTTGCTTTAGAAATATTATTATTTGAAAATGAAAATTCATAAAATATGTATTTTGTCCTTTTAATATTGTAATTCGTCCTTTTGCTATTTAAAAGTTTTTCAATTTAATGTACAATTATATTTAGTAAATAAAATATAATGATATATTACTAATAAAAAACTTAAGGAAAAGTGATGTTATGAAAAATAATTATAAAGCTATATGTTATATACCTTTGCTTTTTATATTTTTACTTTGGATAGCTGGTGTTGTGATTTTTTCGTTTAATGCTGTTAATAATATCTTTTATTTAATTAACTTTTTGGTTATGGGTTTATACGGATATCTTTTACATAAGTACAAGCTTTTAGGTTTTATTTTTGGTATATTTGTTTGCTTTGGGTGGTACTTTTTTGGGATAAACTCTTTTATGCCAGAGGTTGAGCATACTATTGCACTTATTTTATTTTTACATTTAATTAGTCTGTTTTTTTATAAATTAATATTTAAAAATAGACAAATACTAGTAGACATTATTAAGCATAAAGCATAATTTACAATAATAATATTTTATGTTATAATTTTTACAAACAATAAAAATATACATTGATGATTGCTTTATTTAAAAAAAGGAGAGATTATATGAAAAAAATTTTTGCTGCTACATTATCTATTGCTATGGTAGCAAGTAATGTATCGCCGATACTTGCTGCAACAGAGGATTTAGCTACTCAAAAACTTGTTTTTGATACTGCTAAAAATACTTTTGATACTATAGAAGATGAATTGTATGGTGGGTACTATGAGGAGGCTGAAAGCTTTAGCCTTAAATTTTTAGAGAGCATAAGAGATGGTCATAACATTAACTATAGTAATGAAATGACTTATGGTAGTAATTTTTTTGGAATTGCAGATGATGAGGGCGGCCAAGTTATAAGAAATAATTTTAGCTACAATGACGATGGTGAAAGTATTCTAATTAATTCTGATATGAGTTATAATGAAATATTTACTGAAAATTCATTTTATATTGACAATGAAAAAATAGCTTTTAAAAATCAAGATACTTCGGTAGTATATAGTTTTGGTGATGAAATAGATTTAGGCGATGGTACAACTACAAATATTGACTTTTTAAAGTATGATAATATCAAGAAATATGTTAATATTTTAATTGACCTTGAGTTGTCTGGCGAGCTTGATGAAATATATGACGACTATAGTGGAAACTTACTTGATACAATAGCTAAAGGTGATTTCTCAAAAAATGGTGATACTGTAACAGTTGTTGTAGATAATGAGATTATTGGTCAATATTTTATTGATTTAGGTATTAAATTTAGAGATGATGAAAATCTTAAAGAAATATATAATAGTTTAGAATTACCGGCTGATGTATATGGTTATAACACTGTAGGCGGATATGTTGCTGACCTTTTTTATGAGGTAGGGACTGCCATACTAAATGACTCTTTTGAAATTGTTTATACTGGTGTTATTGCAAATGATGTTTTCGTTGAAAATAAAGTTGATATAACATATATGGAAGAAACTGTAACTTTTGAGTTAAACTTTAATGGGGATAACGATGCCTTATTAGAAAAGGGCGAATTTTTAGCTTATTCAAAAAACTATTATGATAGTGAATTAGTTGTATCAAATTTTAGTTTTAATGAAACTGCTGAAGGTAAAAAGTTTGCTTTAGACTTAAATGTACAAGATGAAGACGTTTTTGATATGGTTATGACATATAAGATGGACGGTTTAAATTATATAGTTAATAGCGAAATAAATACATATTCTTTACCTTACTACTATTATACAGAAAAGCCAGTTAAAGAAGATCCTATGGAATTTACAACTTGGATAAACAGTATGGAAAACCCTAAAAATGCTTCTAAAGAATATATAAGTGTGATTACTGAGGAAAATAACCTAATAGATAATGAAATAGCAAAAGTTGAGAAGTATATTGCAGATGGTTCTACAGAAGAATATGTAATTAACTCAGATCAAACTTTTTATTGGGATATTATATATTATGATTATAGTGGAACTATGGGTAAAGAAAAAGATATTGTTGTAGATACAGAAGATGACTACTATTCTAGTTATTTTTACGAAGAATTTATAATTACAGATATGGATTTATATTTGACTGCATTAAATGGTACTAAAGAGTCAAATCTTGGAATGATTTCTTGGGAAGAAGAATGGCTTGCTGATAGCTTAAACGTAAGTAATGAAGAAAATTATACTCAATATCTTGAACATATTGAACGTATAAATCAATATGAACTTGAGGAATATGAACGTTATATTAAGTTTGTTGCTAGTGGAAGAAAATATGATGTAACAACTATTAAAAATACTATATCTCAAGAAATTGATGAAGATAAAATTTCAACTACTAGTATTATGGATACTTATATGAATGATGAGTTTGTATATAGTCAAAACTATGTTATGGATATCAAAAATGATTTTGGAAAAAATGAGATAGATTTAAATAATGCAATATCTTTTGATGAATTTATTAAAACATTTGAAGCTAGTAGTATAATGAATATAGCTCCTTATACAGCTGCGATGTATTTTAATTATTTTTTACTCGTAGGTGAAACTGCAGGGGCTACAGAAAGTGTTAATGTTGTAGAATAAAAAATATTTAAAGGGGCTGTAAAGAAATAGGCTTTTTCTGTGTCATTTACATAAAATCAAACTTTTTGTGTATTTCTGTATACACGGCAAAGTTTGATTTTACGCACTTCCTTGAAAAATTTCAATTTCTTTAAACCTCAAAAGGGACTGCAAGAAACATCGCTAAG
>JBKECM010000007.1:0-13982 GCA_047974615.1 Lachnospirales bacterium | reverse complement strand
TTGAAAAACTCCCAAATATTTTTTTCTATCCTTTATCAGCACCCTCGCTAGGAGAAGCTGACGCAGAAATTTTGAAAATTTATAGAAAATTAAAAATAATGGGGTTTTTAGAGGTTGCCTTTATACTATTTATAAACAACAGTTTTATTACGAGCTTTGCTCTTAGCCTCAATAACAGCTAAGTTTACATTATTTAAAGTATCTTCATAGTTCATACCTGTTTCATATTGTTGTTCAGCAACGCCACAAGAAACAGTGAAACGTCCACAAATATCATTTTCTACAGTAAAGAAAGATTCTTCAATTACATTACGTATATTATCGCATATATTAAGAACATCACGCATTTCATAGTTTTCAAGCATAAACATAAACTTTGCGCCACTCCATCTGCCTAAAAAAGCTTCTTTGCCTACACAGTCTTGTATAATTGAAGCAACATATTTAAGTTGATAGTCACCTACATTTCTACCATAACTTTCATTAAAGTTTCTGAACTGTTCTACTTCTACTATAATAATAGCATAGTTTTGTCTTTGTTCGTACAAATACTTACTGTGTTCTATAAGTGCACCTTTGTTATAGCGATCTGTAATACTATCAATAAGATTTTCTTTTTTAAGTCGACTTATACGTAATTTAGTTTTATCTATCTCTTTTACCTTTTTTTTATTTGCAAATATTCTAAGGTCATGTTCACCTAAAACAAATATTGCTGTAAAAATAACGAACAAACTAGCTGCAACTAAAAAGTATAAATGATCAAGCATTTCATATTTTTCTTTAGAAATTATAAGGTAATAAGGTGTATCGTCAATATTTTGAGAACTGAAAATTTCATCTTTATAAGGAAACAGTTGTTCTTCATTAAGTATGCTTTCTATAAGACTAGAGTTTTCAAAAGTACCCTTAATATCGTAGAATTTTTTTACACCATCACTCTCAAGCACTTCTACATTATTAGTAGCTAAAATATCAAATTCTTTATCAACTATATAGTAGCTATAATCTTCAAGTAATGTAAGTTCTGGCATAACAAGATTAACACCCAAAACACCAACTTTAGTTTCTACATTATTAGCAACATCGTAAATATCTTTAAAAATAGATGTAGTAAGATTTCCTGTCGTATCATCTAAAAACACTTCACCCCATGAAATACCGTTTACAGTTGAGTAGTTTAAATCCTTGTGTTGTACACTTAGGTCAGAGTAACTAAAGCCCTTTGATAGCATATAAGGGTATACGTAAGAAAAACCATTTTCACTTAAATAATATAAATTAGTAATAGACTCTTTATTTCCATTATAAAAATCTTTGTAAATTTCATTTGCGTATAAAATAGTACTTATTTCATCGATGCTATTTTCTGCGTCATCACGAGTACCAAAACCTGTCAAGTTACCAAAATCGTATATATCGTTACCAGTAACGCTATTCAAGTTGTCTAAACTATAAAAGTTTTCAGTGTTCCATATAATATTGTTAACAAGGTAATGTTCTTCTGGTGCTTCGAATAAAAAAGTATTATTATAATAGCTTGCATTTGACTTCAAATAATCGGATATTTTTGTAACACTATAGCTCACTTGTTTCGATAAGGAAGTAACAAGATAATCACTTTCGTCTTTAAGAGCACTATATTCGTAATTATATGCAAAAAATATGTATATTATATTAATAGCAATCAGAATTAAAAATTTATTTGAATACAAAACTTTATATCCAACAAATAAATCTTTAAAATTTTTCAAATTTTTATTAAAAAAACTCACAAAATTTTTTCTAATTTTATTTAGCTTTGTTTTCAAAAAATCACCTACGATCTACGAATTCTATCACTATGAATAGTAACGACGTTACCACCACGTTTTAAGGAAGTCTGGAGTGCTTTATCGGCTTCTGCAAGAGTTTTGTAAGGAGATACGCTCTTATTATTATTTGAAGCTACACCAAAAGAAACAACAATTCTTGCACTATCTTTTTCATCAACTTTTAATACAAGCATATTAGCAGCTTTACGAACTTCATCGACATTTGCAACTACGCCCTCACCTTCCACTTCGTGAAAAATAAAGATAAGTTGTTCTTCATTCCATCTTGCTATAAGGACATTTTCATTAACTATATTTTTAGCACTTTCTATAAATCTTATTAAGGTATTTTGAGCAACTTTATCACCATACACTTCCATAGTTTCACTATAAAAGGAAATATCACATATAGCAATAGAATAGCAGTCTACCGTATTATCGTTTAAACTTTCAAGTTTCATATTAACATATCGATAATTTTTTAGCCCAGTAACAAAATCAGTATTAACTTGAGTAACAAGCTCCTTTTCATCACTACTAAGTTTAGACAAATCATGTTCTAACACAAAAGTGCGAACACGTAAAATAATTAAAACAATAATATAAAATGTCATAAAAAGAGTCATACAACCCAATAAAAAAAGCTGTATAGTAACGTCCTCAAATATTTCACTAAATGTAGCTATTTGATAATATTCAATAGGTATAGTATCCATAGTTGCTTGATATATAACATTATTATCACTAATATAAACCTTAGATGAACCACTAAGGTTCTCTGTCCAAAAATCACTTTCAATTATATTTTTCTTAAAATCACGACTTAAACCATATATTTCTAAAATTTCTTCCCCAGTATATTCACGAACTTTAGAGTCATCTACAACATCACTATATATTACACTTTTCATATTCATAGAAGTAGTAAAAGAGTCATAATTTTTTAAAGTAATGTCATTAAATCCTTCTGTTTTAATATCAACGACAATACTTCCATAATATATGTTATCTATATTAACCGGAGTATGAAAAGAAATAATACTTTCCCCCGTAAAAATGTCTTCATGCACATCATAAACATATAATATACCGTTATCGTTTGCTGTAGTCGCTTTAGGCACAAACAAATATTTTTTATATAGTTCGTCAAAAGTTATTCTAACACCCTCAGGATTTGGGTACATTATGGCAAAATCACTTGCTGAAATATAATATGTTCGTAAAACATCATTAGAAGTAGTATAAAAGTTTTCAAAATATGTAGGCAAGTTAAATAGCAAATTAAATTCTAAAGAATTATCAAATAACTCTTCATAACTTCCTTTACCTACGATTTTATAATCATAAACTTCATCAGTATAAGAAAAAAAGTCATTACTATTTTGTACAAAAAGTTCCTCATAAGTGTTGTCTAGATCAGTATCATATCTTTTACTTTTTATATGATCAATAAGTCTATCACGAGCAGTATAAGAAAACTCAATACTTTTAGACATATATTCATCAATAGCCTCAGTATTAAGATTAGCAACACTTATAAAATTATCTGCCGATGGACTAATAAACCCTTCAGTAGCTATAGCACACAAGGTAATTAGAACAACAATAAAAATATATAAAAAATATTTTCTCAAAATTTTCACCCAAAATTCTTTTTTTAAATAGCATTATAATTATTTATTATTATCACACTCATTCATACAATTATAACCTAAATTTTTAAATATTTCAATGAAAATCCCAAAGAAAGTAAAATATTTAATATGCTTTTATTTTTGGATACTATATGTTAAAATAACATTAAAAGAAAACTATATCTAATTATACATTACTATAATAGGAGTACATATGGAACATTATTATACAAAAAACACGACAACACAAAGCAATAAAAAAGATATAATATATTATATCAAGGATAAAGAATTAAAATTTACAAGTGACAATGGAGTTTTTTCAAAATCAGGTATTGATTTTGGTTCAAATCTTTTAATAACAACTTTTCTTGATAAAGTCAAAGATGAAAAAAAATCTTTACTAGATGTTGGCTGTGGTTATGGGGTTATGGGCCTTACAATAAATTATTTTAAACCATTACTTAACATAACAATGGTAGATATAAATGAAAGAGCCATATCATTGACAAAAGAAAACAGTAAATCATTGAACCTTAGTGCAAATATATTTTATTCTGATGCATTATCAAATGTGGAAGGTACTTTTGATTACATTATAACAAATCCACCAATAAGAACAGGTAAAACAGTTATATATAAAATATATGAAGAAAGTTACAACCATTTAAACGACAAAGGTGAATTATATATAGTTATACAAAAAAAACAAGGAGCCCAAAGCACTCAAGCAAAACTCATAGAACTTTTTGGAAACTGCGAAACAATAAATAAAAAAAGTGGTTATCAAATACTACGTTGCATAAAAAATAAGTAAAAACATACACTACAAGGTTTAAAATGGACTACTTTCAGGATACCATAATATCAAGAAAAGTTTCTATATAGTAAAACCCAAATACTTGTATTTTCTTGGACATCTTAACCATATATTATGGCAAAAAAGATGTGTTTTTAAGCGTTGCCCTTGCATAATTGAAATTTGCAACGTTGCCATGCCAATTTTAATCTTCCATTAAAAAACAGCAAAAGTTAAAATAGCTTTTACTGTTTTATTTTATTTAATTAAATTTTCTTATATTTTTGAAAAATCTATCATGAACCTCATTTGCAGCAACATCTACAACATCAGCAGGCACTAAAACAGATATTTTAATTTCAGAAGTAGAAATAAGGTCAATTTTAGCGCCTATCTCGTATAAAACTTCAAAAAAGCTAGAAGCAACACCGGGATTAGTAGCCATACCAGCACCTACAATAGATAGCTTAGCCAAAGAAGTAACGCTTTCGATTGTTGAATATCCAAGAATGTGAGCTTTACTCTCTAAAACTTTTAAAGTATTATCTAAATCTTCATTAGCTACAGTAAAAGAAATATTGCTTTTTCCTTTATCATCAGTACTTTGTAAGATTATATCTACAGATATTCTTTCATTAGATAAGCTAGAAAAAATATTATAAGCATTACCGGGTATATTTTCCATACCTGCCACTGTTATTCTCGCGCAGTTTTTATCTACTGCAACACCACTTACAAGCATTTTTTCCATATTAACTTCCTCCTTAACAACAGTACCTTCAAGATCTGAAAAACTAGAGCGAACACAAAGGTTTACATTATATTTTTTAGCCATTTCAACCGAACGATTATGTAAAACTTGAGCACCTAAAGAAGCAAGTTCTAACATTTCGTCATAGCTTATTTCTTTAAGTTTTTGAGCATTTTTTATATGACGAGGATCTCCAGTATATACGCCATCAACGTCAGTATATATTTCACATAGGTCGGCATTAATAGCAGCAGCTACAGCTACAGCTGTAGTATCACTACCTCCACGACCTAAAGTAGTTATATCATAATATTTATTAACACCTTGAAAACCTGCAATAATAACTGCATTTTTTCTGTCTATCTCATTCAAAATCCTTTCAGTACCCATTTGAACGATACGTGCATTTGAATGGTTATTAGAAGTTTCCATCTCTATTTGCCAAGCATTCAAAGAAGTAGCAGCAACATCAAGACTTTGTAGTGCCATAGCCATAAGAGCAATAGATTGTTGCTCTCCTGTGGATAACAACATATCAAGCTCACGCTTTGAAGCATTCTTATTTACGCTTTTAGCTAAATCTAAAAGATTATCTGTGGTATCACCTTGTGCAGATAAAATAACAACAACATCATGACCTTCACTTTTAGTTTTCATAATTCTTCTAGCAACATTAAAAATTCTTTCAACAGTTGCAACAGAACTACCACCATATTTTTGAACAACAAGCAAAACAACTACCTCCTATATACTAGCATTAAAGAATAATATAAAAATTTATGAAATATAGATTTATATTATTACTATTATACCGTAAAACATATTTTTTTTCACTATGAAGAATTCACAAATTTTTCATTCAAATTTAGAATTTAATGTTAAATATGTAAATATTCTATAGTATTTTCAAAATACAACGTAATTCATAAAAATTGATATATTTGTATGTTTTAGCTATAATAAATCAAATTTTATATAAAATTTAAACTATATGTCATATTAATTTGCTATTTAAGAAATT
Organism: Lachnospirales bacterium; assembly: GCA_047974615.1. Lineage (GTDB taxonomy): Bacteria > Bacillota > Clostridia > Lachnospirales > CAMZNU01 > JBKEBX01. The sequence continues at coordinate 7,963 of JBKECM010000007.1, read as the reverse complement.
AATTCGCAAAAATATACAATTATTTTTTCAAAAACACTTGTATTTTAGTAATTTTTATTATATTATACTAATATGCAGTTATTTTTAACAAACTATTTAAAAAATGGAGGATAAATATGAATTTTAAAAACATTGTAATTTGTGGTGGAGGAGTTTTAGGAAGTCAAATAGCTTATCAATGTGCATATTCTGGCTTTGATGTAACTATATGGTTAAGAAGTGAAGGTTCAATAGAAAGAGCAAAACCAAAAGTTAATGGATTATATGATACTTATAAAAATGCATTAAATCTTATGAATACTCCAGAAGGCAAACAAAGAGGAAACTGGAGTAATGGTATAAGTACATTAGATAACTTTAACTACGAAGAGTGTGTAAAGGCAAATGAAGAAGCTTTAGGTAGAATAAAATATGAATTGAATATGGAAAAAGCTTTATCTGATGCAGATTTAGTTGTTGAAACAGTAGCAGAAGAACCATCTCAAAAAATTGATTTTTATAAAACAGCAGCAAAATATATGCCTGAAAAAACAGTTTTAGTTACAAATTCTTCAACTATGCTACCTTCTCAGTTTGCAGAATATACAGGAAGACCTGAAAAATATTTAACATTACATTTCTGTACAAGTGTATGGATAGCAAACGTAGCAGAAGTAATGAGTCATAGTGGAACAGATAAAAAATATCACGAAGCAGTAGAGCAGTTTGCAAGAGATATAAAAATGATTCCTATTCCAGTTTTAAAAGAGCAACCGGGATATGTAATGAATAGTATGCTTGTACCTTTCTTAGTAAGTGCAATGCAACTTTGGGCAACTGGAGTTTCAGATGTAAAATCTATTGACCTTACATGGTCAGTTTGCTTTGGTGGTGGATATGGTCCTTTCCAAATTCTCGATTCAGTAGGTTTAATGACACCACTTGCTATTGTGTCAAGCTTACCGGGTGCAGATGACCCTACAACAGCAAATGGTATGATTGTAGTAAAACTTAAGGAAATGATTGACGCAAATAAACTTGGTATACAAAGTGGCGAAGGTTTCTATAGCTACAAATAAAAGTTTTTAAAAAAGGTATAAAGACAAATGTCTTTATACCTTTTAAAATAATTTTTATTTAAAATTAAGCGTCAACTTTAGCCATATGACAAGCTAAATCAACAACTTTGTTAGAATAACCCCACTCATTATCATACCAAGATACAAGTTTAACGAAGTTATCATTTAAAGCGATACCAGCTTTAGCATCAAAAACAGATGTACAAGTTTCGCCAACGAAGTCAGAAGAAACAACATCTTCTTCTGTATAACCTAAAATACCTTTTAATTCGCCTTCAGAAGCAGCTTTAACAGCTTTTTTGATATCTTCATAAGAAGCACCTTTTTCTAAACGAACTGTTAAGTCAACAACAGAAACGTCTAAAGTTGGAACTCTGAAAGACATACCAGTTAAAGAACCGTTTAACTTAGGTATAACTTTACCTACAGCTTTAGCAGCACCAGTAGAAGAAGGAATTATGTTACCACCAGCAGCACGTCCACCTCTCCAGTCTTTGTTAGAAGGACCGTCAACAGTTTTTTGTGTAGCTGTAGTAGCATGAACAGTAGTCATTAAACCTTCAACGATACCGAAGTTGTCATCGATAACTTTAGCTAAAGGAGCTAAACAATTAGTTGTACAAGAAGCATTAGATACTACTTTTAAATCTTTTGTATAGTCATTATGGTTAACACCCATAACGAACATTTTTGCATCAGCAGAAGGAGCAGAAATAATAACTTTTTTAGCTCCACCTTGTAAGTGTAGACCAGCTTTTTCGTTAGTTGTGAATACACCTGTTGACTCAACAACATATTCAGCACCAGCTTTACCCCAAGGGATTTCTTCTGGGTTCTTGCTACCGAAAACAGAAATTTCTTTACCATTAACTACAAGTTTGTCACCCTTAACAGAAACTTCGCCATTAAAACGACCATGTACAGAGTCATACTTTAACATATAAACCATATAATCTAAGTCGATAAATGGGTCGTTGATTGCAACAACTTCCACGTTATCTCTTTGTACAGACGCTCTGAAAACTAAACGGCCAATACGACCGAAACCATTAATTCCTAATTTTACCATTTTGTAAAACCCTCCTTAAAAAGATTTTTCTTTATGTATAAATTATACCATAAAAACTTTTATAATTAAACAATTTTTTTTGAATTAATATAACAAAGTTTTTTACATATATTTTAAATTTTTTTACATTTTGTCCAAAATCTTATTTGAATTTATAAAATTTGCTATTAATTTAACAATATCTTATTATTAAATTATCTTATTTTTTCACGAAGGGACATATTAAGTATTTTTATATATGTGCCTTTATTTCCTACAGAATAACTTTTAATGATATTAGCATTAGTGAGTTTTTTTAGTCCTGTAACAATAACTGACCTTGTAATATTTTTTTCCTTAGCTATAGATGAGGCAACAATAATACACTCATCGCCTAAAAAACTGCTTAAAATATATCCCACAGCTTCATATTCAGAATAGCTAAGACTGTCTATTGCCTTATTTAATGCATCAATATCACTTTTTGTTTTTAAATTTTCTATTAACATACCTTTTTTAACTAATAAAAAAATGCTATTAGAAAGCATTTCAAGTATGCACATTTCATCATCATTAAATTTAGTGTTCTTATTGTAAAACAATATAAAGAGTCCACCTTCTTTTTCTACAAAAGGACAAATACCACCATATATGTATTCAAACTTATAGTTTAGATACTCAGAAATATTAATATTAAATATATTTTCTTTATGTATCATTATATTTTTTAACTCATTATTACTTATTTTAAAACCTTTGTCACTATATATAGAAACCCCATTATAGCTAAATATTGAAAAATAAGTACTAAAAGAGTATTGAACTTCTTTTTCAAGAAGTTCAATACTCTTTAGATAATTTGAATTTTCGTTTATGATATTTTTAACCCTTTTTACAAAAAAGTTCAAGTTTGTCATTTAAAACCTCTTACTCTAACTCAGGTAAAACTTCCGTATAACTACAATTTGTGTTACTACAAGCTATTTTAGGATTTTTGCCACCTTTTATAACTAAAAACTCCTTACAGTTAGGACAAAGTTTTCCTGTAGGCTTATACCAAGAAATAAATTCACAAGCTTTTTCTTCGCTACCGTTAAACTCACAACCAAAATATTTACGGCCTTTCTTTGTAGTTTTGGCTAATACTCCGCCACCGCAAACAGGACATTTTTCTTCTATATATTCTAAATAAGGTTTAGTGTTAGCACATTCAGGAAATCTAGGACAAGCTAAAAACTTACCGTACTTGCTTTGTTTAACGACCATATTCGTACCACATTTATCACATAAAACATCAGTAACTTCATCTTTAAGATCAATATCTTTTATGTTATCAATAGCTTTTTCAAGCTCTATTTTAAAATCAGGGTAAAAGTTACGTAATATGTCTTTCCACTCTATTACACCATCTTCAATTTGGTCAAGTTTCGACTCCATGTTAGCTGTAAACTCATCATCAATAATATCTGGAAAATTTTCTTCCATTATTTCGTTTATTATTTCCCCAAGTTCAGTAGGATAAATGACTCTTTGCTCACGAGTAACATAGCCACGTTTAACTATAGTAGAAATAGTAGGTGCATAGGTAGACGGACGACCAATTCCTCTTTCTTCAAGTGTATTTACTAAACTTGCATCATTATATCTTGCAGGAGCCTTAGTAAAATGTTGGTCTTTATCTATTTTAAGCACATTTAAAACTTCATTTAAAGTAAACTCAGGTAATTCTACATCTTTTTCTAAATCTTCTTGAACTTTCAAAATCTTTAGAAATCCGTCAAACTCCATAATATTACCAGAAAGTCTAAAAGTATAAGTATCTTTTTTTCCTTTTATATCAAGATCAACAGTCAAAGTTTTGAAAATCGCCTCATTCATTTGGCTACCCATAAAGCGTTCCCATATAAGCTTATATAGTTTATATTGATCATTAGATAAACTATCCTTTACTTCTTCTGGTGTAAGGTCAATATAAGAAGGTCTAATAGCCTCATGAGCATCTTGTGCATTTGCTTTAGTTTTATATTCATTACGAACAGGTGGCAAATAGTTTTCCCCATATTTTTCTGTAATGAATATCTTGCTTTCTTCATATGCATCATCGGAAATACGCAAACTATCTGTACGTATATAAGTAACAAGACCAATAGTTCCATGATCTTTTATATCTATACCTTCATATAATTGTTGTGCTACTTGCATTGTTTTATTAGTTAAAAAACCTAAATGCTTATTAGCTACTTGTTGTAATGTAGAAGTTTTAAAAGGAGGTTGTGGTTTTCTATTTCGTTTACCTTCTTTTATATTAGACACAAAAACCTCTTTATTTTTTATATCTTTATATATTGCCTCAACTTCGTCACTGTTTTTAATTTCTATGTTTTGACCATTTTTTTTATTTAATCTAGCAGCAAAATTTTTCTTATTTTTTGCAAAATTCAAATCAACAGTCCAATATTCTTCAGGAACAAAATTTGAAATTTCTTCTTCTCTATCACATATAATTTTAAGAGCCACAGATTGCACACGACCAGCAGATAAGCCTTTTTTCACTTTAGCCCATAAAATAGGACTTATTTTATAGCCTACAACTCTATCCAAAGCACGTCTAGCTTGTTGTGCATCAACGAGATTAAGGTTTATTTCACGAGCTTCTTTAATACTATTTTGAACTGCTTTTTTTGTTATTTCATTAAAAGTAATTCTATAAACTTCTTTATCTGTAGCATCTTCAAGCTTTAAAGCATGATGCAAGTGCCAAGATATAGCCTCACCTTCACGGTCAGGGTCAGTTGCAAGATAAATTTTACCAGCATTTTTAACTTCTTTTCTAAGTAATTTTAAAAGGTCACCTTTACCTCTAATAGTAATGTAACGAGGCTCAAAATCTTCCTCTAAGTTTATACCTAAGTCAGACTTAGGCAAATCTCTAACATGTCCCATTGAAGCTTCTATTTTAAAATTATTACCTAAAAACTTTTTTAAAGTTTTTGCCTTTGCAGGCGACTCAACGATAACTAAATTTTTCTTTACTTTTTTATTTGTTGTTTTTTTCTGTGGTTTTTTATCCACAGTCTTTTTTGCTAAAGTTTCCAATTAGAAACAACCTCCATTTTTATTTCACACAATATATATTACCCGGTTTTTTAATAATAAAACCTTTTAATTCTAAAGTCATTAAAATATAAATTAAAGTGTTATAGTCAAATTTATGCTCTAATTTTATATTTTCTAATGAAATTTCTTTGTATTTTTTAAGTTCAAGGTAAAGAATAGTTTCATCAGTTGAAAGTTTTGATAAATTAGGTAATTCTTTTATTACACTTTTAAACTTTTTATCAATACTATAATAACCTATTAAAATTTCTTCACCAGAAGTAATAAGTGTTGCACCTTCTCTTATTAGTTGATTTGTACCCTCACTTAAAGAACTTGTAATATTACCGGGCAAACAAAACACATCACGCCCTTCGTCTGCCGCAAAGTTAACAGTAATAAAAGTGCCACTTTTGATTCTAGCCTCGACTACAAGAATACCACGACAAATCCCTGCTATAATACGATTTCTTGCAGGAAAATGATGTTTAAGTGGTTTAGTACCGGGTGGATATTCTGAAAAAACACAGCCATTTTTACATATTTCTTCCATAAGTGCTTTATTTTCTTCAGGATAACATATATCAAGACCACAACCAACAACAGCAACAGTTTTAAATCCATTTTCTACAGCAGCTTTATGTGAATAAGTGTCAATACCCTTAGCTAACCCACTAACTACAACAGCGCCATTTATTCCCAATTCTTTACTTATTTTAAAAGTACATTCTCTGCCATAAGAAGTACAGTTTCTAGCACCAATAACCCCAATAGGTATTTCTTTTTCAAAGTCAATAAGTTGACCTTTATAGTACAAAACAAGTGGTGGATATCTCATCTCCTTTAAATAAAAGGGATAATCTTTTTCTATATAAGTTACAACTTTAATATTTAAGTTATGTAACTTTTGAATAAATTCCAATGTAGTGTCAATTCGATTTTTTTGCATATCATTAACAGTTTCAGCAGTTAAAAAAGAAATACTACTAAGCTTAGTAGAAGATAAATTATACACCGCTTTTGCACTCCCAAACATATTAATTAAGGCATGAGCCTTTGTTTGACCTATCCCTTTAACATTATTAAGCCAAAAAATAAATTCTTTTTCTTCATTATTATGCATTTTTTAAACACCTCAATTTGCATTATAAACAAGATTTATATAAATGTAAAGAGATTTTAAAAATTTTTTAAAATTTTAACCTAATTGTCATATAAGGTGAACTACAAAACGCACTTGTTTAAATTTATAGAAAATTATTTTTTTAGAAGTTATTTACCAAAAAACAATTTACCATACTATTTTATAAGTGATCCTGATAAAAAGCCTTTATGTCTTAACTCTATTTACTTTAGATTAGATATATGGTAATCTCTAAAAACCCCATTATTTTTAATTTTCTATAAATTTTCAAAATTTCTGCGTCAGCTTCTCCTAGCAGAAACACACTGTTATGCGTTGTCGAAGCTTTCTTGAACTATTTAAAATTTAAAAGAAAATTAAATCAAGCGAGTTTTTAGAGGTCACCATATGATACTATATACCTAACTTAATGTTGAAGGTTATTCAATTTCTATAATGAAATTGAAATAAAATCCCTAGTGATATTTCCTATATAGTTTTTGATTAAATATTATTTTGTATAAATGGTGATTAATATGATAAAAGAAATCTTAGATTCTAAAGAAAAAAGAGAAATATCAAGAGATATTCTTGAGCAACTACCCGAATGGTTTGGTATCCCTGAATCAACTGAAAATTATATCCAAGAATGTTCAAATCAATATTTTTTTGAACTGACTTTATCAGCACCCTCACTACAAGGCTTTATATCTTTCAAAGAAACAAGTAAAGATACCATAGAACTTGCAGTAATGGGTGTGAAAAAAGAATACCATAGAAAAGGAATTGGTAAAAATTTATTTTTATATGCAAAAAAATTACTATTAGAAAAAGGATACTCTTTTATACAAGTTAAAACTGTTCAAATAGGTAAATATAGCTCCTATGACATAGCAAATAAATTTTACATTAGTTTAGTATTTAAAGAATTTGAACTATTTCCTACCTTATGGAATGAAAATAACCCTTGCCAAATATATATAATATCTTTATAAATACTAGATACAGTCAAAGATTTTATGGCTTCGCCTAAAACCGGTCCTTTAGCTGTAGAGAAACTTTCTTTTACGATCTAGGCAACATTGCATTTTGCAATGTTGCCATATACAGTTTGCTTTGCTAATCGCACAAGTAAAAAAGGGACTGTCAAGAAACTCAAATTTTAGAGTTTCTTGACAGTCTCTTTTAAGCATTGCCAAATAATAAAGATAAACTAGCATTATATTAATATTTTAAGTTTCGAATGTCATATTGTTCTTTAACTTTTCCATGTATTAGCACTGTAATAGCCTGTTTTGGACAAACATTTACACATCTTACACAAAAAGTACATTTACCTCTAGATTCAATAGATTTTCCTATATTAACTAAATTTCTAGTAGGACATTCTTTGACACATTTGTTGCATAAAACACAATTATCATTTATTCTAACAGCTTTCTTTTGTTTCAATGCAATAGATTTATCACTAACTTCTTGAAATCTACCTAAAAAAACTGAAAAATTGTTAAAACCCTTTAGTTTAACTTTATGAATATCCAAATCATTTTTTATATTAACAAGTTTTTTATAATTTTTATTCAAAGATTTTTTATTATTAACTTTAGTTATCTTATAATAAAAATTAAAAGATGTAAT
>JBKECM010000006.1:0-24764 GCA_047974615.1 Lachnospirales bacterium | reverse complement strand
AGAGGGTGCTGAAAAAATCAAATAAGAAAAAAATATTACTAATGACAATGGCACAAAAATAGTGAGATAGCATAAAATCAGCGAGGAACGAGTGCTAATTTTATGCGACATGCAAGATGATTTGCAAAGCAAATCATCAAGTCGAGCGTAAATTTTGTGCAGTAATATTTTTTTCTATCCTTTATCAGCACTCTCCTATAAACCTAAATTAACAAAAATTAGCGTTCGTATTGAATAAAATTTACGCTCTTTCTTTCGAAGTTGCTGTCAAAAGTTAGAAAAAAATTAATTTAGGAGTTTTTCAATAAGATAATATCAATTTTTTTCTTTTGACTTTTTCAGCACCTTCTTTCTTCGCTGATTTTATTCCAATTCACTATTTTTGCTTACGCTACTGCTATTATAATTTTTTCTTTTTGACCTTATCAGCACCTTCATAATTACCTTATCTAATAAAATGTGTCCATGCACGTTCTCTTCTTTCAGGTAACGCTACTTCCGTTTTATCTAAAACTTCAAGTAAATACGCCATATTATCTGCTAAAGTTTGAAGGGTAACAACACCTTCTAAGTCTTGACTTGCTTCACCGGGCATACGTCCATGAATTACGTTCCAATATGTTGACGTAGCAATAACCATTTGTGAGTAAGTTAAATATTTCATAAGGTCAAAAAACGTTTCACTACCACCTGTTCTTCTAACAGCAGCAAGAACAGCCCCTACTTTACCTCTGAAAAGATTTTTTGTACCTCCAGCATAGAAAACTCTATCAAGTAAAGATTTCAAAGTACCATTCATACCACTATAGTATACCGGTGAACCAATAATTAAAGCATCTGCCTCCTCAACCTTTTCAAGAACAATGTTTACTGCATCATCTTTAAAAGCTTCACATCTACCACTTTTAGCCTTTGCACATAGACCACAAGCTATACAACCTCTTATGGCTTGATTTCCTATAGTTATCATTTCAAATTCGATACCCTTACTCTTAAACACTTCTTCCATAACCATAAGTGCCGTAGCAGTATTACCGTTATTTTTAGGACTACCATTTATTGCTAAAACTTTCATATTTTACCTCCATCTTAAACTTCATCAACTATAGTTACTAAAAAAAATAATATACCTTAAACTTTAAATTAATTCTGTTTATTTTATTATAAATCTAGTTTATTAAAAAGTCAAAAAAATTATTTATTTTTTTAAACTCCCTTTGATTTTTCTTTAAAATGTGTTATTATAACTTTCGTAGTTAAATTTTTTATAAAATGAGGACAAAATGACTGTATTAAGAAAAAGACAAATTATATTTTTTATAGGAATAACGATAAATGCTTTTGCAAATGCTCTAATAGTAAAATCAAGTTTAGCATCAAGTTCATGGGGAATTGCAGCCCTAAATATCTCAAGCACCTTAAATATATCTTTTGGTATTGCTCTGGCTATATTAAGCACATTTATATTTATATCATGTCAGTTACTTGAGCGAAAAAAACCAACAATATATGATATATTAGGCTTAATATGTTCTTTTATATTTAGTTTTTATATTGATTTTTTCTCTATGCTTTTAACACCATTACCAAGCACTTACGCATTTAATCTTTTTTATACTTATTTTGGTATAATAATTTTGACATATTCTATAGCTATATATTTAAAGGCTAACTATATTATTTTACCTATGGATAGCTCTATGAAAACTTTTTCAGACCACCTTTTTAAAGGCAATATGACAAAAGGAGGCTACTTAGTTTTTACAACAGCACTTCTTATAGCTTTAATTGCTGGTTTATTAGGTGAAAAGCTAGTAGGTTTTAATATTTATTCTGTAATAATATATTTTATTTTTAGTCCACTTATTAGCTTTTTTATGAATAAAACAAAAAATATTGACAAATTTTTGGAACTTGATTTGTATCAAATAGATAAAGAAGAAGATGAAAAATAAAAAATCTTAAAAATCTATTTACAAATAAAAAATATTGTGTATAATATATAATAAGTGTTCTTTAAGTAGTTCACATTATATTATAAACATAAATTTAGACAGTAAGTAGATGTAAGCTTTAGAGAGTTGTCGGTTGGTGCAAGACATAGCCTTTATTTTACTGAAAATCACTAAATTGTAAGTCTTACGACTTAAATGGCTAGCTGAAAATATAGTAAGCATAGACGACTAACTTACGTTATAAAGTTGTTTGAGTGAATAGATTTTTCTATTAAGTCAGGTGGTACCGCGGATTTTGCCCTTTCGTCCTGAAGTTAGTTTCTAACTTTATGTGACAAAGGGCTTTTTATATTACTTATTTTATGGAGGTAACAAATGGCTAATATTTATAATAAAGTCGATACAAAATTAAATTTTGTAGAACGTGAAGAAAAAGTTTTAGAATTTTGGACAGAAAACAAAATTTTTGAAAAAAGTATTGAAATACGTGAAGATGGAGAATATTTTACATTTTTTGATGGCCCACCTACTGCAAACGGTATGCCTCATATAGGTCATGTTTTAACACGTGCAATAAAAGATATTGTACCACGTTATAAGACAATGAAAGGTTACAAAGTTTTAAGAAAAGCTGGTTGGGATACTCATGGTCTACCAGTAGAGCTTGAAATCGAAAAAATGCTTGGTATTTCTGGTAAACCGGAAATCGAAAAATATGGTGTAGAATCTTTCGTAGAAAAATGTAAAGAGAGTGTTTGGAAATACGAAAAAGAATGGCGTGTAATGTCAAATAGAGTAGGCTTTTGGGCTGATATGGATAACCCATATGTTACTTATCACGATACATACATTGAAAGTGTATGGTGGGCTTTAAAAACTATATTTGACAAAGGCTTAATTTACAAAGGACATAAAATTGTACCTTACTGCCCTCGTTGTGGTACATCTTTATCTACACACGAAGTAGCTCAAGGCTATAAAGATGTAAAAGAAAAATCTGTTATTGCAAAATTTAAGTCCGTTGATGAAGATAATACAAGCTTTTTAGCATGGACAACTACACCTTGGACACTTCCTTCAAATGTTGCCTTAGTTGTAAACCCTAAGGAAGAATATGTAAAAATAAAAGTTAAAGATGAATTTTTCATCTTAGCTAAAGCTTTAGTTGAAAGTGTAATTGACGATGAATATGAAATCGTAGAATCATACGTAGGTAAAGACCTAGAATATAAAAAATATAAGCCTCTATACGACTATAGCGAGCTTTTTGAAACAGATGGTTACTATGTAGCTTGTGATACTTATGTAACATTAACAGATGGTACTGGTATTGTTCATACTGCACCTGCTTTTGGTGAAGACGATGCTAATGTAGGTCGTAAATATAACTTACCATTTTTACAACTTGTAGATACAGAAGGTAAGTTTACAAAAGAAGTTGAAAAATGGGCAGGAGTTTTTGTAAAAGATGCTGACCTTGATATAATCAAAAACCTTGATGAACTTGGTTTATTATTTAAAGATTTAAACTTTGAGCATAGCTACCCATTTTGTTGGAGATGTGATACACCACTTTTATACTATGCAAATAGTACATGGTTTATAGAAATGACTAAGGTACGTGATGACTTAGTTAAAAATAATAATACAGTTAACTGGTATCCAGACAACTTTAAAGAAGGTCGTTTTGGTAAATGGCTTGAAGGTGTTCGTGACTGGGCATTATCTCGTACACGTTACTGGGGTACTCCTCTACCTATATGGGTATGTGATGACTGTGGAGAGTTACATGCTATAGGTTCAAAGGAAGAACTTAAAAAAATGTCTAAAGACTGTCCAGATGATATCGAACTTCATAAACCATATATTGACAAAGTTCATTTAACTTGTCCAAAATGTAGTGGAAATATGACTCGTGTTCCAGAAGTTATTGATGGTTGGTTTGATAGTGGTGCTATGCCTTTTGCACAATGGCACTATCCTTTTGAAAACAAGGATTTATTTGAAAAACAATTCCCTGCTAACTTTATTTCTGAAGCACAAGACCAAACAAGAGGTTGGTTCTATACACTTATGGCTATATCCACTATCCTTTTCGATAAGTCACCTTATGAAAATGTAGTTGTTCTTGGACTTGTTCAAGATGAGCATGGACAAAAGATGTCAAAGCATAAAGGTAATGGTGTAAGCCCTCAAGATGCACTTAATAATCAAGGTGCTGACGCAGTAAGATGGTACTTCTATTCAAACTCTAATCCTTGGTTACCATCAAGATATTCAAATGCAGCAGTAGAAGAAGGCCAACGTAAGTTTATGGGCACTTTCTGGAATACTTATGCATTCTACATTTTATATGCTAACATAGATGAATTTAACCCTAAAAACTATAGTCTTGACTTTGATAAGCTTGATGTACTTGATAAGTGGATATTATCAAAACTTAATACTTTAGTTGACTTTGTAGATAAGTCTTTAGATAACTATGGTATAACAGAAGGTGCTCGTGCTATGAACCTGTTTATAGACGAACTTTCAAACTGGTATGTACGTCGTAGTCGTGAAAGATTTTGGGCAAAGGGTATGCCTCAAGAAAAGATTAATGCATTTATGACATTACACACAGTTCTTGTTACTATGTGTAAGATATCTGCACCATATATACCTTTTATTACAGACGAAATGTATAGAAACTTAGTTTGCTCTATAGATGAAACTGCTCCTATATCTGTTCACTTAGCAGACTTTCCAGTTAAAAATGATACATTTGTAGATAAGAAACTTGAAGAAGATATGGAAGTAGTTTTACAAGTTGTAGGCGTAGGTCGTTCTGCACGTAATTTATCTAAAATTAAAAATCGTCAGCCTATTGGTGATATGTTTGTTAAAGGTGTAAACCCTTTAAATGAGCAAATGACTGATGTAATTAAAGATGAACTTAACGTTAAAAGAGTAAGCTTTATTGAAAACACTGATGCTTTTGTTAGTTATTCCTTTAAGCCACAACTTAAAACTTTAGGTAAAAAATACGGTAAGATTTTACCAGCTATAAGCGAGTACCTAAAGTCTGTAGATGGCAATAGCTTTATGAATGATATAAAAGCAAAGGATATTACATTTACTGTAGAAGGTACAGAAGTAACACTTAATATCGAAGATGTTCTTTATGAAGAAGTACAAAAAGATGGTTATGCAACAGTAACAGAATATGATGTTACTGCCGTACTTGACATTACATTAACAGCTGAACTTTTAGAAGAAGGCTTTGTACGTGAAGTAATAAGTAAAGTACAAACAATGCGTAAAGAAAGTGACTTTGAAGTTATGGATAAAATCCTTATCTCCTTCAAAGGTACTGAAAAAATCGAAAGTGTCATAAAGAAAAATCAAGATTTTATAAGTAACGAAGTATTAGCACAAGAGATAACTTTTGGTAAGGGTGACAAAGAGTGGGATATCAACGGTGAAGAACTTTTCATTACTTTAGCAAAAGCTTAATAAAGTTTAGAATTGACATCATTGCAAAATGGCAACGTTGCAAAATGCAATTATGCCAAGATTTATGTATAAAAAAAGGATAAAGAAATTCATAATATGAGTTTCTTTATCCTTTTTTACAATGTAAAATAATCTACAGTGTGCTAGTTTTTCCCGCAAACTTCATATTATATAGGGTATAATATGAAATATAACCAATAGCTACACCGGATATAATACTAAGCATCATAAGTACTGGTAAATATGTAATAAGCATAATATTATCAACAACTAATATGGCAACAAAAATTTGCCCTACAATATGTAAAACACTACCTACAACAGAAGTGCTAATAATAGAAAATATTTTCATCTTTTTTATTATTACCATTCCAAAAAAAGAAAGTAAAGCACCACTTAAAGCATACAGCATACTAGATAAACCACCAAACAAAAAGCCTACAACAAAAACTCTTACAAGTGATATTGTAAAAGCACTTTTTGTATCCACATAATATAGACATATAACTACAACGATATTAGCAAGACCCAGTTTTATACCCGGTCCAAAACTTGGTAGCATACGTTCAAAATAACTTAAAATTATAGCCATAGCTGTAAGAACACCTATAGTTGCGATTTTTTTCGATGTCATATTTATCCTAACTTGAGAAACTGTCTATTTCCTCTTCATCTTCTATTTCTTCTTCAGGTTTTATTATAGTAACAATAACTTGATTTGGTAAACATACAATAGCATCATATGTAGAATTCATAGGTCCATGAAGAATACACACACTATCGGTACAGTTTGCTTCATACATAGTTACATAACCATCTTCTATTTTAAACCTATTTACATTGTCACCTACAACAACTTCTACAGTTTGGTTGACATTTAGGTCATAAACACCATAAGGTTCTCCATATGCACTAACAACAACAGCCTCTCCCTCCTCTTCTCCAAAGGATATAGGCAAATATATTAACAAAAATATTGATAAGCAAAATAAAAAAGAAACCAATATATAGTCTTGAATTTTCATAATTTTTAAATTTTTTCTATTGTTCTTTTTCAAAATCTCACCTTTTACAAATTAATAATAATTTAACATTACAATTTTAATACATATTTTTACTTATGTAAAGAGTTTTATAAAATTAATTTGATAGATATTTGACAAGAATATAATTTAGGTGTATATTTATAAAGATATATGCATTTAAAAATTAATATTTAAAGGATTTGAGGTAACTATGAAGTTTAAAAAAATTTTTTTAAGTTTTCTTATTTGTTCAACACTAGCCCTATCTAGTTGTGGAAATAACAATGCTGAAACAACTACAGAAACTGACCAAAATGAAAATAATCCAGTGTCTTCTGAAAACAGTAATGAAACAACTGTTGAAAACGAAGAAGTACCTACAGAAAATGAAACTGAAATTGAAACTGCAACAGAAACTAAAGAAGAAACTAAAACAACAGAAGAGCCTATAGATGAAAAAGAAGTCGCAAGTTCTCAAGGTGTAATAGTTGGTGTAGCAAGTATTATGCCTGAGCCTATTAGCCTTAACCCTAATGAAATTCATACTAGAACTTATGAATATGAAACTTTAGAAGAAGATGCCGTACAATATTCAAGACAGATTTTTGCCCTTGATACTATTATAACTCTTGTTATATATTCAAGTGATAATAACGGAGAAGATCTTTTAGACATAGCAGAAGAAACAATATTTGGCTATGAAACAGCTTTAAGTAAAACCATAGAAGGTAGTTTCACTTATGAGCTTAATAAAAACAAGTCTTATGATTTAACTAACCACCCCTATAGAGATAATATTATTTACCTTCTAAATAAGTCTTTATACTATAACGAACTATCAAATGGCTACTTTGATATAACAATAGAACCCCTTGTAAATATATGGAACTTCGGTGAAGATAATCAAGGTGAAATACCAAGCGATGATGATATAAATGAGGCACTTTCAAAGATTGACTCAAGCAACATAGTTATAGATGGTTACAATGTATCTTTATTAAACGGTGCGACTATTGATTTTGGTGGTATAGCAAAAGGTTATATAGCCGATAAAACAAGTGAAGCTTTACGTTTAAATGGTTGTGCATCAGGCATTATAAACTTAGGTGGTAACGTTTTAACTGTTGGGGTAAAGCCTACTGGCACACTATGGAAAGTTGGTATAAAAAATCCAGACGAAACTGTAACTGGCCACGATGATATAATTACAGCAGGAGCAAAGTCTATAGTTACAAGTGGTATATACGAGCGTAAATTTGAAAAAGATGGTAAAACTTACCACCATATTTTAGACTATACGACAGGTTACCCATCTGAAAGCGATGTATTATATTCAAACATTATTTGCGACTATTCAATAGATGGTGACGCTTTAGCTACTATTTTAGTACTTTTAGGCAGTGAAGAAGGTATAAACCTTATAAACTCACTAGATAACGTTGATGCTATGATAGTAACAAAAGACGGCAACTCTTTCTTCTCAACAGACTACGTTGAAAAATATAATTTTATAGATAAATAAACACTAATTAAAAAAGACTGAAAGATTTATATTTTTTCAGTCTTTTTTGATTATGGCAACGTTACCTATTTTCTTTTCTTTTTCCCAACATCGCATTTTATTACCCCTAAATCTAATAAAGCAAAAGAAAGGGTACTAAAAAGATTATAGCTATTATATTTTTCAAGTAACTTTTCTTGCTCATTAAATATTGTTTTGTTACATTCAGAAAAGTCATCTAAATCTATGTATTTTATTTTTAGACGCCTTGCCATTTTCACAGAATTGCGGAACCCTATAATAAGGTTTTGTTCTTTGATTTTATATGGATTTTTTTTCTTTTTTTCTATAAAAGGTTTAAGTTCTTTACCTAAGCTAAATCTAAATCTCTCATAGTTTTTTTGTAGGCACTCCATAAAATATGCCTCGATACAAGGATAACTTAGAAGTAACATACCTTGTCTTCCATAGTTATCTAAAATATCTCTTGCGTTACCATATTTTTCTATAAGCTCAACTACAATTTCGCTTTTATTAGATTTATAATCTCTATCAAATAAGTAATAAATAGCTGCATACTCAATAGCAAAATCTTTTTCATATTTTTCTTGTATATAGGCAGTAACCTCATCAGCAATAACTTCAGCATTTAAGATTGATTTTATATTTGAGTTTGCAGAGTTAAAGACATAAACCACCGAATTTTTATCCTTAGGGTTTATAAACTTAAAATCTGTATTATTTCTATTATGGGAAATATAACTATATCCTAATATGTTCATAAAAATAACTTTAAGTAAAAGTATTTCTGTTTTATTACCCTCTACAACAAAAACAACTCTACCTAATCGTTTATTTTTAACAATTTGTAAGTTATTCTCCAGTAAAGTTTGGCAATCCACCGAAAACACCACCTAAATACATTCTTTCAAGGCTTTGAGAAGCTCTTGGACTTTGGTCTGAAAACTTTTCATAGCAACTATTATGTTCATTATTTATATCTATAGCGTATATTTGGTCAGGTCTAAACAAAGAGTTTTTAAGAAGATTTGTAGAATGTGAACAAGCAAAAATTTGAGACCCTTTACTTTTAGACATAAAAAACTTAAGCATAAGTTCTTCAAGTTCATTATGTAACCCAGCACCATACTCATCTAAAAGCATCATTCCCTTTTTCTCATTACAAAAACCCATAACTATAGGTAACATATAAATGAGTTTTTTTGTACCTATGGACTCCATTTCATATGGTATTTCTATTTTTGAGTTTTTTCTTTTAATAAATAACTCATCTATAAGTGCAGTTTCACTTCTTTTTATTAAAATCATATTAAAAGAATGTTCTTCAAAAAAAGTATTTATGCTTTGCAGTTTAGAATCATCAAAAATCGTAACAGGATTATAGTTACCCTTAAACTTTTTGTTTTGATTATTGGAATATAAATCTAAAATTACTGTATTTTCAAGAAACTTAAAAAAGTTAATTAAAGTAGTACTAGTTCCATATGTTTTATTTTCATAAAATTCTCTTAAATAAATAGTCTTACCTTCTTTTTCAAAGATAGTTCCATCGTTAATCATAAGTATTTCTACATTACTTTCACTATCTACATTATATGTTATTTCATATTTAACAATATTTGTTTTTTTGCTACCTTCAATTAAAAATTCATATGATAAAAAAATATCCTTTGGCTCAAAAAAATTTAAATTATGTGACATTTCATAGTTCTCTGTAAAAACGAGGTTCATTAACGTAATTAAAGCACTAATGGCATTTGTTTTACCCGAAGCATTTGGCCCTACAAAAAGAATACCTTTTAATACATTAAGAAAGATATTTTCTTCTAGTAAATCATATTCATCTAATGCCTCAATATCAAATGTACTTTTGTCTACAAAAGACTTATAGTTTTCTATTATATATTTTTTTAACATACAAAACACCTTTCGTCTACATATTTATAATATTTATGATATATTTGAGGGTGCTGATAAAGGATAGAAAAAAATATTACTGCACCCTTGATATATTTTAATTATAATATATTTTTATAAAAATATATACTTAAATATAATACAAAGTTTAATTTATTTTTTTGTTACTTTTTTGCAAACTTATAATTTATATTAATAAAAAAGCAAAAAAAAAGTGCCTTCTCTTTCGTGAAAAGGCAAAACATACTAAAAAGCAAATAAACTTAAACAAATAAAAAACACAGAAAAGGATATGAAATATGATAAATATCTCACACTCATATTATAGTACATTTGTGATGAAATGTCAATAGATTTGTGATGAAATTGTGAAAAAAAATATTTTATTTTAAAAAAGCCTTTAATAGTCACATTTATTAACTTAATTTTTTTAAAAATAAACTATTATTTTATTTTATTTTCGCAAAATTTTATGATTTCTTCCATTTCTTTTGTAGAAGGTAACATTTTAAACCACTCAATAGCCGCCTCGTAAAGACCACTTTCAAAAAGAATATAAGCTATATTGTTTATTGGTTGTTCTTTGTTTATGCTTAAGCTAGGTTTATCTACTAAAAATAGTTGTATGTCTATAGCTTCTTCTCTACGGTTAACAAGGCTATAAGCCATAGCAAGTGTAAATAAATACTCATCATTGTTTTTACATTGTTCATAGTATTTTTCTAAAGTTGCTGCTTCTTTATATTTTTTCATAGCTAAAAATATTTTTATATTTGTACAAATAACTTGTGAAAAAATATTATAATCTACTTCATTTTTACTTGATAAAAATTTTGATATTTCCCTTAACGCCTCTTCATATAACTTATCATTATAGTAACAAGAAATTAAATGTTTATGGAGATATGCATCATATTTCTCATTAAGTAATTTTGTTATAGTTTCAATATGTTTTTTATTTTTATCTTTTGTTGTAACAACTTCATTTAAGTATCCATAATGTATTACTTCTATATCAAGGTATTTGATTTTTTCACAAGAAACATTCACTTTTGATACAAGTCTTTCGTGTAAAGCACGCTCAAATTCATAATAGTTTTTATTAAAAAATCTTGGCACTTTACTAGTGCTTGTTTTATCATAACTTTCAATATATGAACATATTTCTATTTCACCTATTTCATAACCTTTAGCAGTAGTAACAAAATCTCTTACCTTTTCTTTATCGAAATTTTTTATAATTTCATCACCGTCAAGTATTAATATCCAATCATTTGTTGCCTTAGAAATAGAATAGTTTCTAGCTTTAGCATAGTCATCACACCATATGAAGTTATATACTTTACAACTAAATGTTTTTAAAATATCTAAAGTACCATCTGTAGAGCCTGAATCAACAACTATTATTTCATCTACGTAGTCTTTTACGTTTTCTAAACATCTTTCTATAAATTTTATTTCATTTTTAACAATCATACATAGACTTATCATACTTAATGCCTTCCTATTTCCCAAATATCAAAAAAATTATAAATCTTTAGGTATTAAAATAACTTTTAAAAATCTATTAAATTTTTCTTTACAGTTAACTTTACCATCACGTATGCACCAAATAGCTTGTAGCCCTATAAAAGCATAGGCTATTGTCACATATAAAGTTGTAGCCTCTTCTTTGTTGAGTATATCATCTGTTGTTTGTGCCTCTTTTATTATATCAACAACGGTTGTTGTAAGGTTGCCTCGTAGATCAAAGCTTCCTTTATCTTCTTTAAGATTTGATATAAACATATAGCTGAAAAAATCCGAACCATATTTTTCAGAAACACTAATAAATAAATCAAAACAATATTGGATTTTATCAAAAGGTCTTTGTTCAACATTTGAATTTTTAAGCTTTTCGATAACTTCAGCTACTATATAATCATAAAAAACAGTCAATATTTCTTCTTTAGACTTAATATGATAATAAAAAGTAGTTTTAGATATATTACAATATTTGCAAATGTCAGGTATCGTTGTGTTTTGATATCCCTTTACTAAAAAAAGTTCATTTGCTTTTTTCAAAATAAGGTCACGTGTATTCTTATTTTCCATATTCTCTCCATTTGATTATACTCAACAAGAAATATATAATGAACTTTAATTTATTCATTATTAATAAAAGCTGTAAAAATTTTACATTACATAAAAATTTTACAGCTATATAGGATATTATTTTATAAAAGTATGAGGGTGCTTATAAAGGATAGAAAAAAATTAATTTAGGAGTTTTTCAATAAGATAATATCAATTTTTTTCTTTTTGACTTTTTCAGCCCACTCTAAAAGTATAAATATATTATTATTCAAAATTCACTTTCAAATTAAATTAGTATTTTATAAGCAATCTTTAATAACACAGATAATAAAATTAACACTAGTTTTCATTGAATTTATCCCTTACCTTAATAATAATTTTTACTTCTTTTATTTTTCAAAAATTTCCTTATGCTATGATTATTCCTCTTTTTTTGCCCATAGCTTATTAGCTATAACTATATATTCAATAAACTCATCAAGAGGTATAGGTCGAGAAAAATAATATCCTTGGAAAATATCTACGTCAATAGTGCTTAAAAATTTTGCGTGTTCCTCTGTTTCAACACCTTCACAAACTATAGACATATCAAGTTTTTTTATAACATCAACTATAGCTTTATATACGTTTTTATCTCTTTCTGTAAACTTAATTGGTAATAGAGATTTATCTATTTTTAGCACTTTAAATTTAAAGTGTTGTATAAGTCTAAGTAAAGAAGAATATCCAGTAGAAAAGTCATCTATGGCTGAACGAATATTTTTAGCTGTAACAATTTCAAATATTTTTTTCGCTTCCTCATCAGTTAAGCTTTCTTCTAAAACTTCCATTTGCAGGAAGGAATAGTCTTTAAGTTTAAATTCAACTAAGATATTATCCAAGTATTCTATAGATAATTCTTTAAGAAACTGTGCTGATATATTTAAGGAAAAGTAAAATTCTTCATCTATAACACCATCTCGAAGTAACTGTTCTCTTATGGCTAATGTTCGCCTTAACATAAGCCTGTCTATGTCGTCAAGCAAACCATTTTTTTCAGCTATAGGTATAAACTTATAAGGTAAATATACTTGATTATTTAAGTTTAGACGTGCTAAAACCTCACAACCTTTAACCTTACCTGTTTTCACATCAACAAAGGGTTGAAAATAAGGTAAAACATTTCTTTCTGTTACATTATATAAGGATTTTTCTATATCCAAAAACTCTGCAATAGAGATTTTTTCTGCCTCATCGTATATAAAGAAAGGTTTGTTTATAGATCTATTTTTTATAAGCATATTATTAGCATAAACTAAAATCTGTCTAAAGTCGTTATCTGCATATCTACTATCAACGGCACTTATAGAATACTCTAAATTTAAAATTAAATTTTTAATATTAAGACTTTGACTTAAAGTTTCATATAGTTCAGTTAAAAATTCTTCTTCCTTAAAGTTTGATAAGTTGTTTACACAAAGTAAAAATTCATCTTTTTCAAGTCTGTATGGGACAACATTATTTAAATTTGTTGCCTCTATATTTCTTAAGATATCAGCTATAGTCGTAAGTATTTCGTCAGCTATTATTATTCCATATATATCGTTTAGTTTTTTAAAGTTACGTATGTTAATTAATATGACATAAAAGTTACTTTTATCTTTCATATTTTCAAACAAAACATCTTTATTAAACAAGTTTGTTAAGTTATCAAGACTTGCTATTAGTCGCATACGTTTAGTCGATGCAATATTTCGAGTAACAAGTATAACGATAACTACAATACCTATAAAACCTGCAACAAGTATAGTAATTGTTGTTGTTTCACTGCTTTTCTTTAAGTCTTTATAGCTTTCATAGTTCAAAGAATAGTCAAACCAATTTGAAGATAAATGATTTGCATCTATAACTTGTATAGCCTTATCTAACACATTAACTAAAGTTTCTGTATTGCTTTGCAAGTTAACTATCATACGCCATTTGTAGTTTTCATCACGTATATTATCAGAAACGTCATAAGCAAGTACAATTTTTTGTTCAAGGGAAAATTCACGCTCATAGTAAGCACTTGTACCGGGAGGAACAATGGCATATTTTATTTCTCCATCGTTCAGACCCTTAACAAGAGCATCAAAATCTTCATAAATATTTATATCATTTTTTTTATCACTATTATTTATATCTTCTAAAAAATAGGATATAGGGTCTTTTATATCATCTATAGTACCTATATCTACATAGTTAAGTCTATTTATGTTAGTTAGGTCTGCTGTATCTATATGTTTTAATATTTCAAACTTTCGATTTATATAATAGTCGGTAACGCCAACCTCTACATCTATTCGCTTAAAGTCATAGTATAGTTCATCTGCTTGTATATCTAAAACATAGGGCAGTATATTTATTTTGTTTTCCGAAAAAAGTTCTACATAGTTTTCATTTGAAATATCTACATAGTTAAAGTTTATCTCAAGCAAACCACTCAAAAGACTAAGCACATCAGCTGTATACCCATATACTTTTTTACCTTTTATTTCACTTAAAGATTTCAAGTCCAAAACCCCAACATTAAGGTCTGACAAACTACTTAAAACTGCTTTTTCTTCTTCTGTTAAAGATCTTTTAAATATCTCGCTTATTTGATAGTATCTGTATGTATAAAAATAACTTCTAAGTACACTTTTATCAAGCAGCTTAATTACTTTATTCATTATTTGAATAAATAGTTCATTATTTTTGTTTGCATAAAACATATGAACACTATTATCAATAGTAACATAGTCACTACTGAATAATTTAAACTGTAAATTTGACTCTTTTAAAACTTCAACAGCAGCACCAGAACCACATATAAAGTAGTCTATTTCTTTGTTTAACAAAGCTTCTCTTGCCTTTTCAGGAGTCAAAATAAGATATCTTTCGATTTCTTTTCCATATGTTTTTGTAGTATCCTCTATATATGTACTAAGTGCTATTCTTTTTGATGTTATGTCTTCAGCCAAAAGTTCGTCAAAGTCTTCAATGTATTGCATATTGTGAGATATAACAAAAAAATCCTTGTTTGAATATATATCTGTTTTCAAATAATCGAAAGGATTGTTTTTTATATCTTGATATGTGTATATACTAGAAAAAAAGTTATCATTTTGTTTTATAACCGTATTTACTTCTTCTATGGACTCAAGACCTACATCATAGGTATTAATCATTTCAATATTTGTCTTAAGTACACGGTTAACTTCATCTATAATAAGAGCTTCAAGTGTATAGTTTTTATCATTAATATAACCTATATCATTATTTTGAATATTTATATAATAATATTTTTCTTTACGAATCTTTTCTAAAAATTTTGTTTCTTCTTCTGTTAACCCTAAATCTTCAATGCTAAGTTGCAATTTACTAAGTTCTACAGAATATATTTCTTTTAGCTTTTCAACGTCAAAAATATATTCAAGATCACTTACATAACTTTCAGTTGTAACGGCAAATACATCTATATTTAGAGATAAAGTTGTATAAATTAATATTAATATAAACGCTAATATTCTTTTAAACATATTTTCACCCAAATCCTACAAATTTATATCTTGCAATGTCATAATATTTTTTTGCAACATTGCACTTATATTATATTATAAAACTATAAATTACACAATAGAAAACGTCATATTGCTAAATTAAATCTAAAATAAAAGAAAAGCTAAGTGTAATTTCCTCTTATTAAAAAGTATTTTCACTTAACTTAACTATTTATATATTTATTGAGGGTGCTGAAAAAGTCCAAAAAGAAAAAAATATTACTAATGATAATGGCACGAAAATAGTAAGTTGGAATAAAATCAGCGAAGAATGAGCGTAAATTTTATTCCATACGAACGTTAATTTTTGTGTAATAGGAGAATTTTCAATTAGAAAATGAAAATTTTTTAAGCATCTGCCAGGCAGTGCGACCTTACGAACAAGCAAAACAACGATTTTGCGTTAAGTGAGTAAGGAAAACATTGAAATTATCTTTTTGAAAAACTCCTAAATTAATTTTTTTCTAACTTTTGACAGCACCTTCGAAAGAACGAGTGCTAATTTTATGCGACATGCAAGATGATTTGCAAGGCAAATCATCAAGTCGAGCGTAATTTTTGTGCAGTAATATTTTTTTCTATCCTTTATCAGCACTCTCATATCTATTTACTTTTAATATTTATTTTTCTAAACTCGGAAAAGGGAAAGAAAAAGTACGTCCAGCTAGTTGGTTATCAAATAAATATAAAGCTGAAACATCATTACCTATGCGTTTTACAGAAGTTAAAATGTCACTTGCTGAATTTTCTTCTTCTATTTGTTCCTTAGCAAAAAGTAAAAGTAAATCATAGGCAGTATGGTCACGACAGTCTTGAGCGATATTAATAATTTCGTTTATTCTACGTGTTACTTCTTTTTCGTGTGATAAAACTTCTTCAACCATAGTTTCTAAACTATCCCAACTATGTTTTGGTTCTTTTATAGTTTTAAGATTTACTTTTAAGCCACGTTCAATTAAAAAATCAAATAAAACTTCTGCGTGAGCTCTTTCTTCTTGATACTGTATTCTGAACCAGTTTGTGAAACCTTTCCAGTTTTCTTGAGCTATATGACTGCTCATACTTAAATAGATATAACTTGAATATAATTCAAAGTTAATTTGTTCTTCGATTGCTTCATAAAGTTTTTTATCCATATGTCCTCCTAAAATTTATATATTAAGTAAAATTTTTTATAGTAATCATATACTTTGATTATTATAATTACTATTAAATACTAAAAGTAACCCCTATACTAATAGTTTATCATTTTATAAATATTTTTTCAATAAATAAAATGTGATTTTTGTTAAATTTTTCTAATATATAGATGATAAATTTTTTTATAGATTATAAGTTATTTTACTTCAAACCCTAAGGCAATAAGTACTTTTTTTGCTATTTTTCTATTTGTGCCTTTATAAGGGAAAGAATGAATATGTATAGCTGGGTTAAAATTAAGTTCTATTATGCCATATTCAGAGTTTTCTTTTGTATAATCTTCTATTATCATATCAACACCATTAAAAGTAGCTTCGACTGCTTTTGAGGCATTTACTGCTATATCTTTATATTTTTGTATAACAAAGTCTGTATGGTCAATACTATCGCCACCAGTCGAGATATTTGAGTTTTGACGTAAAAATATTTGTTCATTATTTTTTGGGATATAGTTTTCATCTAAGCCTTTTTGTTTTAAAAAGAGCTTTACGTTTTCATCTATACTTATAAGTTCAAGAGGTGTTCTATACCCTTTACTACGTAAAGGATCCATATTTTTTATTTCTACAAGTTTTTTAATAGAAGATGTGCCATTACCTATAACGTTTGCAGGTACGCGTTCTAATACTCCAGCTACCTCATCACCGATTATTAAAAATCTATATTCTGTACCTTGTATATATTCTTCTACAATAACTCGTTTATCTTGTGAAAAGCCATATTCTACGGCTTCAAGTATATCTTCATAAGTAGCTTTTTCTAAAAAGATAAAAACACCTATTCCAAAGTTTGTAGAGTTCGGCTTTATAACAAATTTTTCACCTAAAGATAAGGCATATGCTATAGCTTTTTCCTTATTTGTAAAACTATCACCTTTAGGTGTAGGAATATTTTTCTCCTCTAAAACTTTTTTTGTTACAATTTTATTTTCCATAAGCAGCATAGATATATAACTATCTTTACTGGTTTTTGTACATTGTTTTACATACTCTTTTTTATCACCTTGTTTTAAAGATATAAAATTGTCATTGTTATCTAATATATCCACATATATGCCGTTTTTTATTGCTTCACGCATTAATATTTGTGTTGATAACTCCATATCTTCATACCCAAAGTATTTATATTGAGTGTTTAAGGAAGTAGTCTTATAAGTATTGCCTAAGTCAACTAGAACCTTTTCAAAGTTTTTACCATCTAAAACTTCTGCTACCTTTGCAACTTGTAGCTTATTATTTTTTATGTCTTCTTTATATTTATATATTGAACTTACATCTACATAAGAATTTTTAAAAATAGACACCATTTCATCAAGGATATATTCTACATAATCCCCTAAAGCTATATTACCATTACAAAATGTTAACTTTTGGCTTTTATCTTGTGACATTGCAACAAGTTCTAAATTGTTATCAGCTTCTTTACTCATAGTAGCACAAGTACAATCATCAAACACTAAACAAAAAATTAAAAATAAATTTAAAAACTCAAGTTCACTTTCAGATATACCACTTTTTTCAAAAGGGTTTAAATCTATATTTCTTATTTCCACATACTTTACGCCTTTTTCTACAATAGCTCTTAAAGGTAGTTTTTCCGAACCTTTAAGTCTTATAGCAGAATAAATTTCACGGCCATCAAATATTTTTTTATCTGCAACAGCTTTAACTATTGAATCTAAAAACTTATCTACATTATCATAGTCTAAGTTTATATCTTCGATATTTTTATATCCGTAGTTTGAATTACGTAAAGATACCCCTTCTATAAAGTTACCTTTACTATCATACCCAAAAGGTGATGCACCTTGTAGATATGTAACGATAAACTTATAACGGTTATAGTTACGCATTATTTTAAAATATATTTCTGTTTTAAATCTTGGATAATCTATTTTAACCTTTGATTTTTCATAAAACTTTTCAAGAAATTTTTCAGATAAAGAAAAGTTATAATGTATACCAGATATAAGCTGTTTATCCTTGCCATACTTTGAAGTTAAATAAGTCCTATACTTCTTATTTATAGCACCATATTCTGTATCATCAAACTTTGCTATGGCTATATCTTCTATATTTGTTAATGTAGGTGGCATAGAATAAGGAAATAATACTTCATCTTCTTCCATTTCACAGTTAAAAATGTCATAGGCTAAATTCATAAAATTATATAAAGATTTTGAATCTTTAAAAACAGGTGATATAAACTCAACTTGAGCCTCACTATAATCTGTTTTTATAAAAGGGTGTAACTCTTTAGGCTCAAAAAATTCTGGGTGATTTTTTGTAGACACTAATCCAGTTTTTTTATTTACACGTAAAGACTCTCTCTCAAGAGCTTGTTCAGTATTAAACATTTCTAAAAACAAATTATTTTTGTTTAGGAAGGATAGAAACTCCGACTTTTGCTTTAACAAAGAATAAATAATATCCATATGAAATAATTCCTTTCAAAATCGTTGTGAAAAGTACTCCGAAAAATACTGCTTCAACTCCATAAGTTTTAGATAACACCATAGCAAATACTAATCTTAAAGGTGTTATTGTAACAGAAATATATGTTGGTATTTTTGGCTTACCAATACCATTATAAAAAGCATTTCCTAGCATTTCAAGAACAGCAAAAAATTGACCATAAGCAATATATTTTAAATACATTGCAGTATACTCTATTGTTAAAGCATCATTAACAAAAAGACCTGCTATTTCTTCAGAAAAAATTAAAAATAAAGAAGACGTAAGTAAGGCGTATATTTCGCTTATAACAATAGCATCTTTAAAAACTAGATTTATCCTATCATATTTTTGTGCACCAAAGTTTTGACCAACAAAAGCAGAAACAGCCGACATAATACCACCTGTTACAAGTAACGTTACAGTTTCAATCTGTAAACCTAGACGTTGTGCCGCCATAGCCTCATCACCTAAGGAAACAAGTTCTCGTGCTATAAGCATACTTATAAATGTAAAAAATAATCTCTGTATACAGTAAGGTACACCTAAATTAAATATATCCTTTGCATAGTTTAAATCAACTTTATTTTTTGGTACATAAGCTAGATTTTCCTTATACTTTATAAAAAATATAGCCGTCATAATAAACTGAGCTATTAAAGTTGCAACTACAGCACCAAAAACTCCAAAGTCAAATACCCAAACTAAAAGTATATCTAAAAATAAGTTAATTATAACTCCTATACTATTTATAACCATATAAGCTTTACTTAAACCCGATGAAGTTAAAACTCTTGTATAAATAGTGTTTAAAAAAGCAAATATATTTACAAATCCATATACTTTTAAATATGTATATGCATTGTTATATACTTCTTCTGTTTCTATATTTAGAAAACTAAGTGTAAAATTTGTAAAGATGGTAAACATAAGAAAAAAGAAAACTGCAATTATAGCATATAAAAAATATGCAGCATTTAAGTATTTATAATAATCTTCTTTATTTCCAGAACCTAAAGAATGTGATATCCTGACGCCTACTCCGTTAACAACCAAAGAAATAACAGATACGCCATAGCCTATAAAAACAGTAGCCGACCCTACACCAGATATAGCATTTGTACCGAGTGCTTGCCCAAGTATAAACATATCAACTATATTATATGTAAACTGTAGTAAACCACTTATTATAGATGGCACTGCAACAATTAAAAGTATCTTTAAAATATTACCTTCTGTTAAATCTATTTTTTTCATATTTTACACCCTTTTTTTATTTATAGATGTAGTATATCAAAAAGTTTTTAAAAAGTAAAGCTTTTTACTAGGAAATGGAATAGTTGCATTTGGCATCGTTGCAAAATAGTTTCTTAATCTTTTTTCTCAATCTTTTTCTTAAAAAAATCACCTTTAAAATATTGATATTTAAAGGTGATTGATAAAAAGCAATTATGACATAATTTGATAATTTTTAAATCTCTTTATAGAAAAAAATGATAATCCTATTATTAAAAATGTAGCAACTATACAAACTGCCTTATACAATATTATTTCTGAGCCAAAAAAGTTAAAAACAATAGGCTTCATAACATAATCAAAATTACTCATTTGCACAGGTGAAAAAGAAAAAATTTTTGTAAGAAAAGGATTTCCTTCTACATTAAATAGGCAAAGAGATATAGATAAGAAAGCTATCGCTGTAGGTACAATAGCATTTCTTGTCATGCTTGATACAGCCATACATATAGTAGCTTGTAGCATTGTACCAAATATACTAGTTATTGTAACAATAACTATACATTGCAATATTGTCATATCATAGGTTAAATAGTAAGCTATAAGCTGGATTTCAGCCATAATACCATTGCTACCATATAAGCATATCAAGGTTAAAAGAGAACTTAAAGTTAAAGATACAGTTATTATTATACTAATAGAAAAAGTTGCAAATAGCTTAGCTATAATTAAAGTCTTTTTTCCTTCTTTTGTACTTAAAAGTAAGCTATCCATATTTCTATTATATTCTTCACTAAATATAGGAGATATAATCAAACTTATTAAAAATAGTGACAACATACCTATGGTCAAGGTCAAATTCATATACTTATTATAGGTATAAACATTTTCAAAAGTAAAAGGCTTTGAAACTTTATTGTCCATATCTAATATATAAGTTATTTCTTCTTTTGAAAACCCTTGTTTTTGTAATAAATCATTGATTTTTTCTATCCTTTTTTCATAAAACATATTAAAGTCTTCGTAGTTCATAGTTTTAAACTCTGTGGGAGTTAAAAGTATATTGTCATTATTATAAACCTTATGTATTTTTTCAAGTAAAGCATAATATTTTGTAGGATTTAAATCGTAATTTTGTGAAGCTTCATATAGAAGTTCACTATTTATTTTTTTACCATTTAACTCATCTATACTAGCTTTATCCCTTTTGTATACATCATAATATGTCAAAAAATTTCCTTTTTCGTCTTGCACACTAGTTTTACTTAAAAGATCAATTATATTAGCAGACAAAAAAATAAATATTATTATACCAAAAGTGAAAATTCCAACACTTTTTTTGCACAAAAGCTTTCTATATTCTACTTTAACAAGTTCAAAAAAAATCTTCATACTAATTTCCCCCCTCAAAGTAAAATAAATATAAATCTTCTAGCCCAGCTTTAACTAAAATAGAATTTTCTATAGGCTCACTATTACACATATATCGCAAAATATTATTTTGATTTTCTTCATGAGTATTTATAATAGTATATTTATTTATGTACTTTTCTGTAAGTTCAAAAGGCACCTTACATTCAAATATATTACCTTCTATAGGTGCAAGTAATTCATATAAAGAACCTCTTTCTATTATACAACCTTCTTTCATTATTAAAATCTCTTTTGCTATATACTCTATATCTGACACAATATGTGTAGATAATATTACAATTCTATCCATACCAAGCTTAGATATAAGGTTACGAAAACGTACCCTTTCCTTAGGGTCAAGTCCAGCAGTAGGCTCATCAAGTATAAGTAACTTCGGATTATTAAGTAATGCTTGTGCAATGCCTAACCTTTGTTTCATTCCACCTGAAAAAGTCTTTATTTTCTTCTTTTCTACATTTGTTAAATCTACAAGTTCAAGAAGTTCCTTGGTCTTCGCTTTAGCAAAAGGCTTTGATAACCCCTTAAGACTACTCATATACATCATAAAATCATAGGCAGTAAAGTCAGGATAATAACCAAAATGTTGTGGCAAATAACCTAAATTCTCTCTATACTTTTCACTTGTAACTTCATACCCGTTAAAGCTAATTTCACCTTTTGTAGGTTTTAATATGCCACAGAGCATACGTATAAAAGTGGTTTTTCCTGCTCCGTTTGCCCCAAGCAAACCATATACTCCATTTTGCAATTCTAATGAGATATTATCTACAGCTATTTTATTATCATATTGCTTACTTAGTTTTTTAATTTTAAGTGCCATTGTACGTCCTTCCTTTCTTTTATTAAAATCACGCTCTCTTTTAAAACTAAAGCTATAAGTATTATTGTAGTAATAAGTAACACTAAATTTTCATTATAAAGAAAATGCAACTTATCATTTTCAGAATATATATAAACTAAAGTACTTACAAAAAATGATACACCGTAGCACATATATAACTTATCTTTAAAGTTAAAATTATTTATTATAAGTAAAGAAATATAACATACAACCATATATGGTAAAATTCCTATCATAGCTATTTTTATTATATTTATTTTCACATTATAAGAAAATATTGCGAATATGCCTAACATTACAAAAAAATGGAATGTACTCATAATAGCCATACGTATAAATGTTATTTTTTGCAAATCGTTTTTACAACTCATTTCAAGTTCAGCCATATTATAAGATACTGTTTTGCTTATTTCATCAATAACAAAAACAGTAAGTACAGGTAATATAGACGATAATGTAAAAATCATAGTTAAACTATCTTTTTTTATTTTTAATATATATAAAGAAAAAATTATAATCAAAAAAGATAAAACCCAAAATTTTTTGCTTATATATTCTATTTGTGTTGCAAAGGAGGTAAATATATTTTCCGAAGGTACGTTTATTTTTTGCAAAAATTCTTCTTTTCTTATAGGCTTCGAATAAGCAAAATGCTTTTCTATTTCTTTTTTTAAATCCTTTCTATTCATAAAAATCCTCCTTCTTGATTTTTGTTTGTAAAAGTTTAAAGGCATTATCTATTTTTCTCATTACAGCAAATCGTGATATATTTAAAATATGTGCTATTTCTATGACCTTCAAGTCATTTGCAAATCTAAGTAGTATTATCTCTTTAAGCTCTGGTGGCAACTCCTCAATAGCATCGTGTATTGCTATATTTGTTAGCACTTCATTTTCATATGTTATAGTAACATCTGCCTCCATAAGCTCTATAGTTTCGCCTTTTTTATAGTAGTCATAACATAAATTTCTAGCGATAGTATAAAGGTATGCAAGTAACTTTCCTCTATTTATATAAGTTTTTTGTTCAAAATATTTTAGGAAAGTTTCTTGTGTAATATCTTCTGCTACTTCCTTGTTTTTTATTTTAAAATAACAATATTTATATACTTTGTCATATTGCTCATTTATATCTATGTTCACACAAACTCTCCCTTCTCTTTTTTGTCCTTTCATAATGTATAACTTATTATAATATAAAAAAGTGCGATTTTTTATTTTTTCTTTAAAATTATTATAATATACTTTTACCCTTAAACAAATATTTTCTTATTTAAAATTTCGCTTCAATAAAAAAAAGTTTATAAATATACAAATTAAATGCATAAATATAAACTTTTATACTTAACCTAAAATTTAATTATAATACACAATAATGAGGAATAATATCTTCATATGTACCATCTGTAAATCTAAAGCCCTTTGGGATAATTCCTAGTTGTATAAAGCCTAATTTTTCATATAGCTTTAAAGCAGGAATATTTGTTTTCACTACTGCATTAAACTGTAGAATAGAAAAGCCACATTCCTTCCCCATTTTCATACAGTCAACAACAAGACTTTCTCCGACACCAAAGCCTCGTGCTGAGCTTGTAACGGCATAGCTCGCATTACATATATGCCCACAGCGACCTATGTTGTTTGGGTGTAAAATATAAAGCCCATATATTTTACCACTATCAACATCATAGGCTACACCATTATAACTTTGAGTGGCAAAAAATTCTTTACCTGTTTCATATGTCAAAGGCTCTTCTTGTGGAAATGCGTTACCTACTGCAACGATTTCATTCCAAATAGTTATCATTTCTGTTAAATCTTTTTCTTCATATTTACGTACAAGTATTTTCATAATATACCTCCCTATGTTCTGCAATTTTTTTTAAAAAAATGGCAACGTTGCATTTTGCAATGATACCATTTTTTAGCGAGGGTGCTGATAAAGGATAGAAAAAAATATTACTGCACAAAAATTACGCTCGACTTAATGATTTGCTTTGCAAATCATCTTGCATATAGCATCTCACTATTTTTGTGCCATTGTCATTAG
>JBKECM010000001.1:0-16714 GCA_047974615.1 Lachnospirales bacterium | reverse complement strand
TTTTAAATAGTTCAAGAAAGCTTCGACAACGCATAACAGCGTATTTCTGCTAGGAGAAGCTGACGCAGAAATTTTGAAAATTTATAGAAAATTAAAAATAATGGGGTTTTTAGAGGTTGCCATAATTATACAAAAATAGTAGATAGTTTAATTTGACTTTTATTTCTTTAAATTTAGGCAATTTACATTGCATTTTGCAAATCAAAAGACTAAATTTAAGGTGTAATTTTTATAGTAATTTTTTTATGCTATAACTTTTTTGTTGTAGCATTTTTTTGATTAGTTTCTTCTATATATAATATATACA
The DNA here is from genome assembly GCA_047974615.1 of Lachnospirales bacterium. Classification (GTDB taxonomy): domain Bacteria; phylum Bacillota; class Clostridia; order Lachnospirales; family CAMZNU01; genus JBKEBX01. The sequence goes on along the minus strand of JBKECM010000001.1, from coordinate 16,407 downwards.
TATTTAATAGGAAATTTCCTTAAAAACCTTTAAAATTAAATTAATTTGTGATATAATAGACTTAATAAATATTTTTAATTTAATATCTATTAATTAAATTTAAGGAGTAACATATGTCTAATTATGACGCAAATCAAATACAAGTTTTAGAAGGTTTAGAAGCTGTTAGAAAAAGACCGGGTATGTATATTGGTAGTACATCTTTAAGGGGACTTCACCACCTTGTTTATGAAATCGTAGATAATGCTGTTGATGAGTCTTTAGCCGGATATTGTGATGAAATAACAGTTCAAATTCATGAAGATAATTCTCTTAGTGTTCTTGATAATGGACGTGGTATCCCTGTAGATATTCACCCAGTTAAAGGCGTTCCTGCTATCGACCTTGTTTTTACTACTTTACACGCAGGTGGTAAGTTTGGTGATGGTGGTTATAAAATATCCGGTGGTTTACATGGTGTTGGTGCTTCTGTTGTAAATGCTTTGTCTAAATGGTTAGAAGTTAAAGTATATAAAGACGGTAAAATATATTCTCAACGTTATGAAAAAGGGGATTTGGTTCGTCCTTTAGAAGTTGTGGGCGAAACAACAAAAAATGGTACGTATATTCATTTTTTACCTGATGAAGAAATATTTGAAGAAACAGATTTTGTTTTTGAAACATTAAAAGCACGTTTAAAAGAAACAGCTTACTTAACAAAGGGCTTAAAAATAAATATATGCGATTTAAGAGTTACACCTAATTTATCAAGAAACTACTTTTTTGAAGGTGGTATAAAGCAGTTTGTTTTAGACTTAAATAGAAGTAAAACTAGTATTTTTGATGAAGTTTTTTATTGTGAAGGCGAAAATTCAGGAGTATATGTTGAAATAGCTTTTCAATACACTACTGCCTATGCTGAAACAGTTCACACCTTTGTAAATAATATTAATACAAGTGACGGTGGTACACATCTTACTGGTTTTAGATCAGCTATCACACGTTGTATAAATGATTATGCTAAAAAAAGTACTCTTATAAAAGATAAAGATAAAACTTTTACAGGTGAGGACATTCGTGAAGGTATAACTGCTATTGTTTCTATAAAAATAAGTGATCCTCAGTTTGAAAGCCAAACAAAAGGCAAACTTGGTTCTACAGAGGCTCGAACTGCTGTAGAAGCTGTTTTTGGTGAGTTTTTAGGATATTTCCTAGATGAGAACCCAAAAGTTGCTAAAACTATTATAGAAAAATCTCTTTTATCTCAAAGTGCTAGAGAGGCTGCTAAAAAAGCTCGTGAAAACGTAAGACGTAAATCTGGTCTTGATAGTGGAAGAATGCCGGGTAAACTTGTTGACTGTAATGAAAAAGACGCTAGTAAGTGCGAAATTTTTATTGTTGAGGGAGATTCTGCCGGTGGTTCTGCAAAGGGTGCTAGAAAATCAGAAACTCAAGCTATTTTACCTTTAAGAGGTAAAATCCTTAATGTTGAAAAAGCTCGCCTTGATAGAATATTAAGTAACGAAGAGATCCGTGCAATGATTACTGCCTTTGGTACAGGTATAGGCGAAGATTTTGATACTTCTCGCCTCAGATATCATAAAATCATTATAATGACCGATGCCGATGTAGATGGGGCTCATATACGTACATTATTACTTACATTTATGTTCCGTTTTATGAAACCTTTAATCGAAGGAGGCTTTGTTTATATAGCTCAACCACCACTTTATAAAGTATCAAAAGGCAAAGAAGACCACTATGCCTACTCGGATAAGGAATTAAATGACATTTTAGATAGAGTTGGTAGAACTGGTATTAAGCCTATACAACGTTATAAAGGTCTTGGTGAAATGGATCCACAACAACTTAAAGAAACAACAATGGACCCAAATAACCGAGTTTTACTTCAAGTTTCAATAGATGATGCAGTACTTGCAGACGATATTTTTTCACGCTTAATGGGAGAAAAAGTAGACCCAAGACGTGAATTTATTCAAGAACACGCAAAATATGTTAAAAATTTAGATATTTAATATCTATGTTAAGTGACTTTTAGGAGGCAAAAATTGGAAAATAATAGATTGTTAAATATCGAAATCTCAGATGAAATGAAAAAATCATATATTGATTATTCTATGAGTGTTATCGTTGCACGTGCTTTACCTGATGTTCGTGATGGCTTAAAACCTGTTCATAGAAGAATTTTATATTCTATGATAGATCAAGGTATGACACCAGATAAGGGTTTCAAAAAATCTGCACGTATAACTGGTGATACAATGGCAAAATATCACCCTCATGGTGATGCATCTATTTATGATGCAATGGTACGTATGACACAAGATTTTTCTATGAGATATGTTCTTGTAGAAGGACATGGTAACTTTGGCTCAATAGACGGTGACTCTGCTGCTGCTCAACGTTATACAGAGGCAAGACTTGGTAAACTTTCTATGTTTATGCTAAAAGATATAGACAAAGAAACTGTTGACTTTAAAGCTACTTATGATGAGGAATCTGAAGAACCAGTTGTTCTTCCTGCTAGATTTCCGAACCTTCTTGTTAATGGTTCTTCTGGTATAGCTGTTGGTATGGCTACAAATATACCACCACACAACTTAAATGAAGTTGCAAATGCAATATTTAAAATAATAGATAATCACGTAGAAGAAAATAGAAAAACAGAAGTAAATGAGCTTTTACCTATAATATCTGGTCCTGACTTTCCTACAAAAGCATCAATTTTAGGTACTCGTGGTATAAAAAGTGCTTATACAACTGGTCGTGGAAAAATAGTTATTCGTGGTGAGGCTGCCATAGAACCTATGGGTAATGGTAAGGATATGATTATTGTATCTGAATTACCTTATCAAGTTAACAAAAAGAAATTTGTAGAAAAGATAGCCGAACTTGTTAAAGATAAAAAAATAGACGGTATTACAGACTTACGTGATGAAAGTGACCTTGAAAAAGGTATTCGTGTAGTTGTAGAACTTCGTAAAGATGTAAACTCAAATGTTATATTAAATCAACTATATAAGTACACACAACTACAAGAAAGCTATGGTATCATTCTTTTAACTTTAGTTAATAATGAGCCTAAAGTTTTGAATGTTTTAGAGATTTTAGAATATTATTTAGAACATCAAAAAGATGTTGTTTTAAGACGTACTCGTTTTGACTTAGATAAGGCTAATAAGCGTGCACATATAATTGAAGGTTTATTTATAGCTCTTGATAACATTGATGAAGTTATAAAGGTTATACGTTCTTCAAGTGACCCATCGGAAGCTCGTCAAAGATTATGTGAACGATTTGGATTAACGGAAGTTCAAGCTGCCGCTATAGTAGAAATGCGTTTACGTTCTCTTACAGGTTTAGAGTATGATAAACTTAAAAAAGAGTTTGATGAACTTCAAATTTTAATCACATATCTTACATCTATTCTACAAGATGAAAAAGTACTATATAAAACTATTAAAGATGAGCTTCAAGAAATCGTTGAAAAGTTTGGTGATGAACGTAAAACTAAGATTTTACCTAACTTTGATATAATAGATGATGAAGACTTAATAGATGATGAGTTATCAGTTATAACCTTAACTCATATGGACTATATAAAAAGATTACCTTTATCCACATACAAATCTCAAAATAGAGGTGGACGTGGTATTTTAGGTATGCAGACACGTGAGGAAGACGAAGTAAAATCACTTAATATATGTACAACTCACGATAACATATTGTTCTTCACATCAAAGGGTAAAGTTTATCGTATAAAAGGTTATGAGATACCTGAGGCATCTCGTAATGCAAAGGGTACAAGTATAAATAACTTATTACAACTTGACAGTGATGAAAAAATATGTACAGTTATACCTATTGGCGATTTAAAAGAACAAGACGATAATGACAGTTTTGTTATGATAACAAAAAATGGTATAATCAAAAAAACTTATGTTAACCAGTTTTTAAATATACGTAATGGTGGTCTTATTGCCTTAAATATTCGTGATGAAGATGAACTTGTAAATGTAGAGTTATCTAAAGGTGATGAAAGTATTATAGTTGCTACAAACAAAGGTAAAGGTATTCGTTTTAGTGAAGATAAAATACGTAACCTTGGTCGTAAAACTAGTGGGGTAAAATCTATTTCCTTACGTGATGATGACTTTGTTGTAGGCTTTATCGTATGTAATGAAGATGATAAGATTTTAACTGTATCAGAAAACGGATATGGTAAAATGACTCAAATATCTGAAATAAACTCTCAAGGTAGAGGTGGTTACGGAGTTTTCATTACAAAAGTAACAGAAAAAACAGGTAAACTCGTTAATATACTTAAAGTTTTAAGTGATGAGGAGATAATGATCTTAAACGATAAAGGTGTAATTATCCGTATTAAAACAAATGATATAAGAGATACTGGACGTGTTGCTCAAGGTGTAAAACTTATAAATCTTGAAAATGAAGACAAAGTTATTAGTATTTCTCGTATTTCTCGTGAACAGCTTTTAGCTGAAGAAGAAAATAATGAATCAGAGGAACTTGCAAATGATTTTGAAAAAGAAGATCAAGACTCACAAGATGACTTTGAATAATAATTAATCAAAATTAACTATAAAAAAATCTCAAAACTTAATGGTTTCGAGATTTTTTTATTTGCCAACGCCTAAAATTTTCTATAAAATACCAATTTGTTTTTTTGCCTTTTCAAGTACTATACTAGCTGTTTCAATAGCTTTAACTTCACCTATTTTATATATACTTTCTAAATAATCTAAGTTATTTAAAAGGTCTAATCTTTTAGCTTGTACAGGTTTTAAAGTTTCAATTATAGCTTCAGCTACCTCTCCTTTAAACTTACCATAGTTTGCTCCTTCAAAATGACTTAAAGCACTTTCTATTGAAGTATTCGTTAAAGACGTATAAATATGTAAAAGATTTTTCACACCTAGTTGCTCATCATTATATTGAACAATACCTTTATCATCTGTTACAGCTTTTTTAATTTTTTTAGTAATTATGTCTGGTTCATCAATAACTAAAATATAGCTATTTTGACTTACACTTGAGTCTTGATCTGACTTTGACATCTTCTTTGTTGGGTCTGTTAAGTCCATTATCTTTGCACCTGTTTTACTTATAACCGGTTCAGGTACTACAAAAGTGTCACCATAATGATTATTAAAACGGATTGCTATATCTCTTGCAAGCTCAACGTGTTGTTTTTGATCAACTCCTACAGGTACAACTTCAACATCATATAGTAATATATCTGCTGCCATAAGAACAGGATAAGAGAATAGACCAAAACCTATATTTGTATTTTTATCTGCTTTTGCTGCCTTATCTTTAAACTGTGTCATACGGTTTAATTCACCCATATATGTATTACAAGATAACAACCAGCATAATTCGGCGTGTTGAGGTACTCTTGACTGTATAAAAAGAGTACAAGTCTTAGGGTCTATACCTGATGCTATGTAAGTAGCTAAAACATCAAGTGTTCTTTTTCTTAAATTTTGTGGATCTTGTCTTTCTGTTATAGCGTGTAAATTAACTACTGGAAAATAACAATTATACTCCTCAATCATCTTTTGCCATGAGTTTATCGCACCTATATAGTTTCCTAGAGTTAAATCTCCAGTAGGTTTAATTCCACTAAGTAAATTTTTCTTTTCCATAATTAATCACCTCTAAATCAAATTTTTCTTCATTTTTTTATGTTTTATATTAGCTTCATAAAAAAAGTCGCCTATTTCTACATAGCCTATTTTTTTATAAAAGTCGATAACTTGTATTTGAGCATTTAAAAATATTTCAGTAACTTCTTTATCAAAGTACTTTGATTTTAAATATTTTTCTGTTTCTAAAACTACCATTTTACCATAATCTTTTCCACGATATTCCTTTAAAACTGCTACACGTCCGATATAAAAGCCATCTTTTTTTTCTATAACACGACTACAAGCAAAAACTTTACCTTTATCTTCATCTATTAAAGATATATGTGTACATAAATGGTCTAAGCCGTCCATTTCAAGTTCTTCTGAAACATTTTGCTCTTTGACAAAAACTTCATATCTTATAGATAAAACACCTTCTAAATTTTCATTACCCTTATGTACATTTGCTTTTATCATAGTATACCTATCCTTGAATTTAATAGTACCTTAGCCTAGATTTACGTCAATTAAGATTTTATAGTTATCTCCTTCTTTATTAACTTTATATTCTGCTATTTTTTTACTTTCGTTTACGAACTCAAGAACTTCTTCAATAGCTAAAGTTAAAAAAGAAATATCCTTAAAACTTCTATGAGTTTGGTTTTTTCTTTCTTCATCATCTTTTAAATTTAAATATTTTTCCACAAGAGCTTCCGTTCTTTTAACGTTTAAACCTTTGTTATATACTTCATTTAATATTTCAAGCTGAACCTTAGTATCTGTAACATTTAGTATAGCTCTTCCATGTCTTTCTGTCAACTTTTTTTCTACTATAAAATCTCTTGCTTCCCTTGATAATTTTAAAAGTCTGATTTTATTAGCTATACTACTTTGGCTTTTGCCTATTCTTTTGGCTAACTCATCTTGAGTGATATTTTGCAAGTTTATTAAATTTAAGTAGCTTTCAGCCTCCTCAAAGCAGTTTAAATCACGTCTTTGCAAGTTTTCTATTAAGGCTAATATTGCAGATGTTTCATTGCTTGTACGTATTAATATAGTTGGTATATGGGATAAGCCTATTCTTTTACAAGCTTTAAGTCGTCTTTCACCTGATACAAGCTCAAATTCTCCGTCTACTATACGAACTGTTATAGGTTGTAGTATACCATTTTCCTTTATAGACTGTGCTAACTCATCTAAATAGTCTTCATCAAAATATTTTCGTGGCTGGTTTTTGTTTGGCACAATCTTCTCAACTCTTAAATTTACTATTTCTTTTTCAAATCTAAATCCTTCCATAATAACTCCTTTGTACAAATATTTTTATATTTATAATAATGCATCATATAATTTTATACCTTAAAAATCATATTTTTAGGAAGGTGCTGAAAAAGGATAGAAAAAAATATTGCTGCACAAAAATTACGCTCGACTTAATGATTTGCTTTGCAAATCATCTGGCATGTAGCATAAAATTAGCACTCGTTCCTTAGAAGGTACTGTCAAAGGTTAGAAAAAAATTAATTTAGGAGTTTTTCAATAAGATAATATTAATTTTTTCCTTTTTGACTTTTTCAGCACCTTCTACTTCGCTGATTTTATGCTATCTCACTATTTTTGTGCCATTATCATTAGTAATATTTTTTTCTTTTTCGACTTTATCAGCACTCTCTATTTTTAGTCAATATTATAAAAAGCTACATCATTTTTATATTTGGAGTATATCATAACAAAGGGAAATTTTTAAAATTCTGAATTGAATTTTTATGTCAAACAACGATTTAAAGCGACATTTTATAACGGGTTCTTATTTATTATACCAGCTTTCCTCGGATATTTTGTAGAAATTTTAGATAATTTTCTTAAAGTTACTATGTAATGTTTTATATCTGTTTTTGGTAAAACAACTTCCGTTACATCTTCAAGGTCAAGCTTCATTTCTTTTAAAGCTACTTTTGAACCCTTTAGTTCCTCTTCGTAAGTTTTACCCTTTAACGCAATAAGCAAACCATCACTTATAACAAAAGGAGAACAAAACTCACTAAGAACAGAAAAATTTGCAACAGCTCTTGCTACACAAATATCAAATTTTTCTCTATATTTTTTATTAAAAGCTAAATCTTCTACACGACTATGTATTGTTTCGATTTTTGTTAGTCCTAAAGCTTCTATAACTTCATCTAAAAACTTAATACGTTTATTTAAGCTATCTACTAAAGTAAAATGTACTTTTGGCAACATAATCTTAAGAGGTATACTCGGAAAACCTGCTCCTGTACCTATATCTATAACTCTTTTGTCATCTTCTATATGATTAGCTTTTAATAATGATAAACTATCTGCAAAATGCTTTATAACTACTTCTTTTTCTTCTTTAATTGCTGTCAAATTCATAACTTTATTTTTTTCCATAAGTAGTTCATAATATAACACAAATTGATCTAACATTTTATCTGTAAGCTCTATATCAATATTTAAGTCTAATATCACTTCTTTTAAAAAATCTCTATCCATAATCACCCTTATTTTAATCTTTCTAAATGTATCAATAAAACACTAATATCAGCAGGGGATACACCTGTAATACGGCTTGCGTGACCTATGTTTAAAGGTTTAAAGCTTGTTAATTTTTGCTTCGCCTCTATCCTTAAGCCTTCAATAGCGTTATAGTCTATATTTTCGCTTAAAAGCTTATTTTCAAGTCGTTTGAACTCTTTAACTTGCTTTAGTTGTTTATCTATATAGCCTTCGTATTTTATTTGTATACTTACTTGCTCGCATACATCTTCTGGTAAATCCTTTTTATCTTCAGATTTATCTAAGTCTATTAAAGTTTCATAGGATAACTCTGGACGACGTATCAACTCTATAAGCTTTGCACCTGTTGTTATAGGAGTACTATTATATTTTTCTAAAACTTCAAGAACTTCCTTTGAAGGAGGTATAACAACTTTTGCAACCCTTTCTATTTCATCAGAAATCTGTTTTTCTTTTTCTATTAGTTTTTCATATCTTTCTGTTGAAATCAAAGTATTAGGCAAAAGGTTATACATATGTTTTGTAAGTCTTAAATCTGCATTATCTTGTCTTAATAAAAGGCGATATTCTGCACGAGAAGTCATCATTCTATAAGGTTCATTTGTACCCTTCGTTACTAAATCATCAATTAGCACACCTATGTAACCCATTGACCTATCTATTATTAAAGGTTCTTTACCTAAAGCAGAAAGACCTGCATTTATACCAGCTACAAGACCTTGAGATGCTGCCTCTTCATAGCCACTACTACCATTAAACTGACCTGCACTATATAGTCCTGATACAAACTTAAACTCCAAGGTAGTCTTAAGTGATGTTGCATCTATACAGTCATATTCAATAGCGTAAGCTGGACGAGTAAACTCACAGTTTTCAAGTCCTTTTATACTTCTATACATTTTAAGTTGTACATCAAGGGGAAGGGAAGATGACATACCTTGTATATATAGCTCATTTGTGTCTTTTCCTTCTGGCTCTACAAAAACCTGATGACGTTCCTTATCTGCAAATCTTTTTATCTTATCTTCTATAGAAGGACAATATCTTGCACCTGTACCTTCTATAACTCCTGTATACATAGGACTTCTCTCTATATTATCTTGTATTATTTTATGCGTAACTTCATTTGTATAAGTTAAGTGACAATCTATTTGTTCTATTTGAACATCATTTTTATCTGTAGTAAAAGAAAATGGTGTTATTGTTTCATCACCTTTTTGAACTTCCATTTTTGAAAAATCCACACTTCTTTTATGTACACGTGCAGGTGTACCTGTTTTAAATCTTAACAAGTTTACATTAAACTTTTTTATATTATCCGATAAGTTTAAGGAATTTCTAAGTCCATTTGGACCACTATTTATTATAGTTTCACCATATAGGCAACGTGAGTTTAAATATGTTCCCGTTGCTAAAACTACCTTTTTACAAAGGCATAGAGAACCATCTTCTAAAACAACACCGTATACTTTATCATCTTCTGTAAGTATATCTATAACTTCCATTTGAACTACACGAAGATTTTCTTGATTTTCCACTACCTTAAGCATTTCTTTGCTATACTTATACTTATCAACTTGAACTCTTAAAGAGTGTACAGCTGGGCCTTTACCTGTATTTAACATTCTGCTTTGTAAAAATGTTCTATCTGTTACTTTACCCATTTCACCACCTAGTGCATCAAGTTCTTTTACAAGGTGACCTTTAGAACTACCACCAATATTTGGGTTACAAGGCATCATCGCTATTGTTTCTATATTTAAGGTAAACATAATAGTTTTCAAGCCCATTTTAGCAGTTGCAATACTAGCTTCACACCCTGCATGTCCACCACCTATTATACATATATCTACTGTATCAAATATATTTTTTTCCATAACTCATCTACTTTCCTAAGCAAAATTCTGAAAATATTTTATCTATAATATCTTCTCCTAAGTTTTCTCCTATTATTTCACCTAAATAATTATAGCTATCTGTTAAATCAATAACTACTAAATCTTCTGTAAAACCTAAATCTATTGCAGTTATACAGTTATCTATTGAATTTTTTGCCTGACTTAAAAGGTTTTTGTGTCTTATATTTGTAATTAAAATATTATTACTATCTTTACTTATATCTCCTATATAAAACATATCTTTTATAAGATTATACAAAGTATCTAAGCCTTTATCTTCTTTAGCAGATATTTCAATAATATTTGTATCAATAACTTTTAAAATATCTTCTTTTTTTACCTTTATACCTAAGTCCGATTTATTTAAAATAGTTATTACTTTTTTATCTTTTATACTTTCCATAATATCAAAATCTTCTTTTGTTATATCAATAGTACCATCTACAACATAAAGAACAAGGTCTGCCTCTTGAAAAGCTTTTATACTTCTTTCCACACCTATTTTTTCCACTACATCTTCTGTTTCTCTTATTCCTGCTGTATCTATTATCTTAAGAGGTATGTCATTTATATTTATATATTCGCTTATTACATCTCGTGTTGTACCTGCTATATCTGTTACTATAGCTTTATCTTCACCTACTAAAAGGTTAAGCAAACTTGATTTTCCTACGTTTGCACGTCCTATTATTGCTGTATTTAAGCCTTCTTTAAGTATTTTACCTCTATGAAAGGTATTTATCATATTATTAATATCTTTACTTATACTTACACAACTATTTTTTATATTTATAAAATTTGTTTCTTCCATATCATGTTCAGGGTAATCTATTGATGCTTCTATATTTGCTATTTCTAGTATTATATAATCACGCATTGATACTATTTTTTCCTTCAGTTTACCCTTTAGATTACTTGAAGCAATATCTAAACTTGTATCTGTTACTGCATTAATAACATCTTTTACAGCTTCTGCTGAAGTTAAGTCTATTCTTCCGTTTAAAAAAGCTCTCTTTGTAAATTCACCTGCTTCTGCTAGTCTTGCACCGTTTTTTAAAACCAAATCCAAAATTAGACTTGTTACTTTTAGACCTCCATGACAGTTTATTTCTACTATATCTTCGCAAGTAAAAGTTTTTTTACCTAACATAATAGAAACCAAAACTTCATCTATTAATCTATCCATATCGTAAATATGACCATAGTATATTTTATGGCTTTTAAATGTTTTTGTTTTAGTTTTAAATATTTTTTTTAATATATTTACACTATCTGTACCACTTACACGTATAATACTAATACCACCACTACCTATTGGTGTTGATATTGCACATATTGTATCACTATTTGAATTTTTCATTTTTTCACCTATTTTATAATATAAATGGCAATATCGCCTTAATTGTATTATATATTTTTTTTTATATTATATCAACTATAAATTTATAATAGGCAACGTTGCCATTTTTCTATATTTTGCAATGAAGCCAATATCATTTTTAAAAAAAGCTGTAAAATTTTCTAAAATAGAGAAATTTACAGCTTTTAATATTTATTTTTTTCTTAAATCCAAACTTGAATTTTTCTTACGGAAAGCTTCTTTGTTCATATACATATGCTCATCTGCTTTTTGGAACAATATATCCAAAGTACATTGACTATATCGTGTTGATATTTCATACCCTACAGAATAACTCATTACTATTTGTTGACTAAAATTATTATATCTTTCTACAGAAATTTTTATTTTATCTAATATTTCAAGAATTTCTTCTTCACTTACATTATATAAAATAGAAATAAATTCATCTCCACCATTTCTTCCAACGAAGTATGCAGGCGGAATATTTTTTCTTATTACATTACCAAAGTTTTGTATTAATGTATCACCAGCTAAATGACCTAAAGTATCATTTACTTGTTTTAAGTAATTTAAGTCAAATACTAATACTCCTGTAGACTTATCTATTAATGTAGTATCACTAAGTAATTCTTTACATTTACTCTTATTTGGCAACATTGTATGTGTATCTATATATGCCTTTTCTTTTAGCATATTATTATGTTTAATAAGATTAAAAGATTTTACTATTTGTAAAACTATATATCCTACTAAACAAGCTATAATAAGTAATACAAAAATCTCTAATACTTTTAATTTAGAAGCTATTTGCTGTGAATAAACTTCTGCTGAAGAAACTGTTTTATCTGCTAACTGAAAATATTCTTCACTTAATTCTATTATATTAGTATTTTCCCAACCTAACTCTCTAGTTTTATATATTTCACTTTTTAGTTCACCCCACATAAAATTAAGGTCACTTACATTTTTTTGAAATTCATCATCTTTAAGTGAAACTAAGTCATATTCTGTACTCGAAGTTTGTAAACCATAAATAATTTTATCTAAATTTTCCATAAGACCATCATTTGGTTTTTCAACTATTTCAAGTTTTACAAGCCTTTGTGTCGCTCCACGTACTATTCCTGTGTAATTTACAACTCTCGCCGTCCCCTGCAAGTTGTTTACGTTATTCATTAACAAAGAAATAAGTATTACAATTAATACTAAAAGTGCTGCTAATATACCTCTTTCAATTTGCTGTTTTCTTTCAGCTTTTCCCAAAAAAAATCACTCCTTAAAAAAATTATTTACCCTTTATGCATTTTATTAATGTGCTGATAAATGACATAAAAAAATCTTTTAAAATTTTTCGAACAATTCAAAAATTGAAAACGAAAGTTCGGATAAACAAGAAAATTTTTCTTTAATGACTTTTTCAGCATCTTATTTTGTTATATATTTAACTTATTAATATAATATCTATTTTATCACAAAAAACCAATAATAACAACAAAAAAAACTGTAAAACTTGATTTTTTACAGTTTTTTACAAAATTATACTAAATTTGATTTATTTTTTTAAAGAAATAATAATATGTCTATTATTATCTTTACCTTCACTATGTGTTTCGATATCTTTTAAGTTTTGTAAAGCACTATGAATTATACGTCTTTCATAAGAACTCATAGGTTCAAGTGTAACACTTTTTTTAGTTTCACGTACTTTTTTAGCTAAATTAATAGCTAACTTTTCTAATGTAACTTTTCTTTTATTTCTATAGTTTTCACAGTCTAAAGTTACATTTACAAACTGAGCTTTACCTTTATTTAAAGTTAAAGAAGTTAAATGTTGTAAACTATCTAATGTTTGACCATGTTTACCTATGAGTATTCCTAAGTCATCACCTAATAAATCTACATATAAACCATTTTCTTTTTCTTTTATTTCAGTTTTTACATTTAAGTCCATAGCTAAAGTTAATTCTTTTATGAAGTCTTCAACTATTTTTACAGGGTTAAAAGATACTTGAGCTTCAATAACTGCTTCTTTTGCACCTATTCCTAAAAAACCTTTACTACCTTCATTTATAACTTTATATTCTATTTCAGATTTATCTTTTACATTTAAAGTTTTTAAAGCTATTTCTATTGCTTCATCAACATTTTTGCCTTTAAAAATATCCATAACTATTCTCCACTTCTTATATACTATAATCTACTGATTTTTCATTCTTTTTCCAATAATAAGTTGTTGGAATATTTGGAATACTGAAGATGTTATCCAATAAACACCAACACCTGCTGTAAGATTTACAGTCATAAAACCCATCATAATAGGCATCATTACCATCATCATATTTTGTTGCATTTTCATTTGTGGATCTTTACTACCTGTACCTGAAGTTTGCTTTTGTGATATGTATGATGTTAAGAAAGTAGTAAAACCTGCTAATAAAGGTATTAAAATTCCCGGCCATGAAGCACCACTTGCTTCTGTTAAATTTATACCAAAAAAATATTCTATAGAACCTTTTTGAGTAAAGAACTCTGTTATTGGCTGTTGTAGTGACGGAAATGATTCTTGTAGTAATGTCCATGAATCTATAGACATTTTATTTACTACCTTTAAAACTTGATCAATCGCTGTAACGTCAAAAGTTTCTGCAAGTTTTTTTGTAAGCATAGGCGTAGAAATTTCTGTTAAAACAGCTTCATAACCCGGCATACTCATTATTTTTTCTGCCATACCTGTATATAAATCACCAATTACAGCTATGTAACGATATGCATTATTCATTAAATAGTTTAAAGCTACAAATATTGGCATTTGGATAAGTAAAGGTAAACAACCTGCAAGTGGATTTATATTATTTTCTGTATAAACCTTTTGAACTTCTTGGTTCATAAGCATTTGTTTTTCTTTATCTTCTTTTGGTATATCACCATATTTTGCTTTTATAGCCTCAATCTGTGGCGTTAATTTTTGCATAGCCATCATTGATTTTTGACTTTTTACTGCTAAAGGCATCATTAAAAATCTTACTACTATTGTAAGTAAAATTATCGTAATACCTAAGGACTGTGCTTCTGTTAGACTGTACACAAAATTAAAAATTAAATTAAAAATAAATCCTAAAAAACTTGTTATAGGGCCTACTATAACTCCCGGATCATTTTGTATTACATTACTTAAAAATATACTTGTCAACCTTTTCACCAAACAAAAGTACTTTGTACTTTATCCTTTCACATAACAAAAAATTTTATTAAGGTACCATATCTATGCCACCTTTATGAAAGGGGTGACACTTTAATATTCTTCTTATACTAAGATAAGTACCTTTTATAGCTCCATATTTTTCTACAGCTTCTAGTGAATAAGCTGAACAAGTGGGATAAAACCTACATCTTGGTTGTAATCCCGGAGAAATAAAATTTCTATAAAACTTAATTAGTAACAATATAATTTTTTTCATAATTATACCTCCTTTTTAAAGCTAACTATTACAATAGTCATCGGTCTAAAAAGATAACATACGTTTGTATTCTTTTTACTTTTAATTAAGGTGACCTTAAAAAAACTCGCTTGATTTAATTTTCTTTTAAATTTTAAATAGTTCAAGAAAGCTTCGACAACGCATAACAGCGTGTTTCTGCTAGGAGAAGCTGACGCAGAAATTTTGATAATTTATAGAAAATTAAAAATAATGGGGTTTTTAGAGGTTGCCTTAATTCTTAGAATTATGAAAATATTTATAATTTAATAATAATTACAATTTTTCCACATTCTCTTTTTTTAACAAAGATTGTTTTCTAAATAAATGCATTAAACTTTTTTCTGTTTGCCAATAGTCTAAGCCTAACATAGTATTTCTAGCTATTATAACTATATCATATCCAACTTCAAAGTTGTCTTCATTAAGTCTATAGCTTTCTTTAATAAGTCGTGTAACTCTACTTCTAACTACAGAGTTTCCTACTTTTTTACTTACTGAAATTCCAAGTCTATTTAGTTTTTGTCTATTTGGCATAAAATACATAACAAGCTGTCTGTTTGCAATAGATTTTCCTTTGTTATATACACGTCTAAAGTCGTTATTTTTCTTCAAAGAATCTGTATTTTTCAAAAAAACAACTCCTAACTTAATTTATTTTAATAGTAGAAAAGACCACAAAATGCGGTCTTTATTTTATAAACATTTAAAATAATAAATATTTTTATAATACTATTTCTACATAAAACAAAAAATAATTATGCAGTTAAAACTTTTCTACCTCTTTTACGACGTCTAGCTAAAACTTTTCTTCCGCCTGGAGTACTCATTCTTTGTCTAAACCCGTGAACTTTACTTCTGTGTCTTTTTTTAGGTTGGAATGTTCTTTTCATAGCCTACACCTCCTCTATTTATTCTATTATATTATAATTTTACAATGTAAAACTATAAATCCTTTATTCATTACAAACGTACTTAAATATTCTATTATATAAACAACTGTTTGTCAATAGATTTTACATAAAAAACTAAACAAAATTAAATTTTTACTTGTTTTTTTCACAAATTGTTGATAAATTTCGATTTATTAAAATATTTTTTTATAGTTTTCCAAAATAAAATTTTAATATATTTATATTTATCTAAATAATAGTATATTTTTGTATTTTTTTACTAGTTTTCAACTTGTTATCAACACAATTTTAAGCTATTTATTTAAGTTATTAACATTGTTATTAACATATTGTTGATAACATTTAATTTAGGCTTAATAGCAGCATTTTTTTTAGTTATCAATAAAATATTTAAATATGTTAATAACTATTATAATTCTTTAAAATATAAGAATTTTTTTGTTATTTACTTGTTTTTAAAATATTTTTTTTAAATATTTTTATATTACCTGTTTATAACTTATTTTTTTATCTTATTTTTAACTACATAAATTAGTGATAAACACCATAAAAATGGTTTTTAAAAGG
>JBKECM010000173.1:0-5181 GCA_047974615.1 Lachnospirales bacterium | reverse complement strand
AAAAAATATTACTGCACAAAAATTACGCTCGACTTAATGATTTGTTTGCAAATCATTTTGCATGTCGCATAAAATTAGCACTCGTTCCTCGCTGATTTTATGCTATCTCACTATTTTTGTGCCATTAGCATTAGTAATATTTTTTTCTTCTTTGACTTTTTCAGCACCCTCGGTATAAAGTATGAACATTGATTTATTACTTGAGGAAGATAATATTTTTTTTAAGTTTTTTGAACAGTACTTTTATGAAAATTTTTATAGTGATTTAAATAACGTAGACTTTTCAAAAATTTTTGATTTAAATTATAATGAAAAAAATTTTTTAAGTAACGAGTATTTTGGAGAAATCTATAAAGATTTTTATAATTATAATATTTATTATAGCAAAAATATATCTAAAAAAGATGAAATTGATTATTATAGCTTTTTTTTAGAAAGTATAATTTCTAATGAAGTGTTTCAAGAGGAATTGTTTTTTAATGAAAAGGGTAATATTTTTAATGAAGGTAATAATTACAACAATAGTAATTATTTTAATATGTTTGCTTTAATTTCCAAGGAAATATTTGAACATAAGTCTCAATACCAGCACCTTAAAAAAAGTTACCAAAATTTTAATATTTCAAATTTTTCTACAAATGTAGTTGATAATTATGATTATATTGATAAAAGGTATTTTGATGCTTATTTTAATAACGAAAATATTAACTTATTTGAAAAAAATAATTTCATAAGAAAAGCAGAAAATATAAATAGCATTTACTCTCTATATACTAATAGTGATATGATTAATCTTTCAACAAAGTTATATAGTGATGTTTTTAAAACTTTTGCTTTTGGAGAAAAAATTTATGAAGATAATTACTTTTCAAATGTTTTTGAGGGAAATGATTTAAGTACTAATAGATTTACAGAAAATATTTACTTTAACAATCTTCAAAATCATACAATGTTAAGTAAAAATTTTTTAAATTTTGAAGAAAAAAACTACGAAAATTTTAATTTTAATACTGAGAATAATTATAACAAATTTGTAAGTGAAGACTTAAACCATAAAATTAAAAATTTTTATAATAATGAATTAAATAAAAATTTTTCCAATAATAAAGTTTCTAACTATAAAAACAATTACAGTAAAGTCAATAAGTCAGTTAACTTTGATAAAGGGGATATAGTTCATACTTTAACAGATGAGATTTTAAAAGCTATTGGCATTTCTGTAGTATAAAAAAGGGGGTGTTAATATTATAAAATTAATCATTGAAAAGGGTAGTAAACTATTTCAGCCACATATTATAGGTGAAATAACATATAAAACCGAAAAAAGGGGTGTTGCAAGTGAACTGAATTTTGATGTGGTACCTGATAAAGACTTGGATTTTACAGAAGGTTCTGTAGTTAGATTTTACTATGACGACGTTAAAGTTTTTAAGGGATATGTTTTTTCTAAAACAAGAAATAGTGATAATATTATTTCTGTTGTTGCTTATGACCAGCTAAGATATCTTAAAAATCGAGATACTATAAACTATATAAATATGTCTTTAAGCGAAGTTATCAAAAAAATAGCTAATAACTTTTCTCTTGATATAGGTTGCATAACTGAAAGTAATTATAAAATAACAAGAATAGAAAGAAGTGCTACTTTATTTAATATTATAGTTACAGCTATTGAGTTAACTTTTGAAAATACAAAAGAAGAATATATTTTTTACGATGATTTTGGTAAGCTTACTTTAGAAAATATAAAAAAATTAAAGACTAATGTTATCATAAGTGAAAATTCTGCAGAAGATTTCACTTACTCTACAAGCATTGATATTGATACATACAATAAAATTGTTCTTTTACCTTATGAAATTAACAAGGAAGATAACCCTATTTGTCCAACTTTTGAAGATGCAGAAAACATAAATAAGTGGGGTGTACTACAACTTGTTGAGTCTGTGGAAAAAGAGGAAAATCAATACGAAAAGTTAAAAAGCTTACAAAAAATATATAACAGAAAAAGTCGCGATTTAAGTATACAAAACAATATAGGTAATATCAATGTGCGTGGTGGCTCACTTGTTTATGTAAAGTTAAATCTTGGTGAAATAAAGTTTGAAGATTACTTAGTCGTCCAAAAATGTACACATAAATTTTGCGAAGGTGAGCATTTTATGGATTTAACTTTGAAGGGAGGAGAATTATTTGTATAGTAATATAGATCTTACAAAGGCAATAAAAATTATGTCAAATCAAGCTTATTATTCAACATATCCTGTTAAAATACTAAATGGTACAGTTTATTCGGTTTCGCCCTTAAAAATATATATAGACCAAAAATTAATAATTGAAGAAAGCCAACTATTACTTTGTCGTGAAGTAACAGAATATGATGTGGATATGACGGTTGACCATTTAACGGAAAATCGAGGTGGAGGTTCGGGTGATAGCGCATATGAAAGCCATAATCATAGATACTTAGGTAGAAAAACTTTTAGAGTTCATAAAGGCTTATGTGTAGGTGAAAAAGTTGTTCTTATACAAGCACAGGGTGGTCAAACTTACTACATTATTGATAGGGTGGGTAGCCTATGATACCTAAAAATTACTATGAAGATGAAATAACTTATGACTGGTACAGCTTATGTAGTGATAAAGATAATAATTATATGATGCACTTATACACCGAAGAGATAAAGGGTGTATGTAATAAAATCGAATCTATGAAACAAGTTATTTTTAAAATACTTAATACGGAAAAGGATAAATATTTAATTTATTCAAATATATATGGTATTGATTTAACAGATCTTTTTGGAGAGCCTATGTCTTTTGCTGAAGTTGAAGTAGAAAAAAGAGTAATTGAAGCTTTGACAAAAGATAATAGGATAGACAGTGTAACAGACTTTGTTTTTGAAAAAAAGAGTAGAGGTGTTTTAAGTACTATTTTTGTTGTACATACGATATATGGAGATATTATACAAAATTTGGAGGTGAACATATAAATGTATGAGCATATGACCTACGAAAATATATTAGACAAAATGTTAAGCAATGTACCAAAAGAAATAGATAAACGTGAAGGTGCTATTATTTATGATGCTATAGCACCTTGTGCTATAGAGCTAACACTTATGTATATTGAACTTGATAACATACTAAAAGAAACTTTTGCTGATACTGCTAGTTATGAATATCTAGTTAGAAGATGTAAAGAAAGAGGAATTATACCCTATACTGCAAGTTTTCCATATGTTTTAGGTGAATTTAACTGCGAAGTTGAAATCGGAACTAGGTTTAGTCTTGATAGTTTTACTTATAATGTTTATGAAAAAATTGCTGATTTTGAATATAGTTATATATTGCAATGTGAAACTTTAGGAATTTTAGGAAACAATGTTTTCGGAGATATTGTTCCAATAGAATATATAAATGGTTTAACAAGTGCAAAAATAACTGAACTGCTTATACCCGGTGAAGAAGCAGAGGATATAGAAAGCTTGCGAACTCGATATTTTAAATCCTTTGACAACAAGGCTTATGGTGGTAATCAAGCCGACTATTTAGAAAAGGTAAATGCTATAGAAGGTGTGGGTGGTGTTAAAGTTACTCCTGTTTGGCAAGGTGGTGGTACTGTTCTAATAACCATTTTAGATAGTGAATATAATAGGGCATCTGATGTGTTAGTTGATACTGTTCAACAAATAGTTGATCCTACAAAAGATGCTATGGGTTATGGTGTTGCTCCTATCGGTCATATCGTTACTGTTGATACAGTTAATGAGGTTATGGTTAATGTTACTATGCATTTAACCTTTGATACTGGTTATAGTTACGAAGATTTGGAAGTATCTATAGTAGAGGTTATCGAAAACTATTTACAAGAGGAGCGTGTTAAGTGGGGTGGCCAAGGTTACTTACTTATAAGGATAGCTTATATAGAGGCACGTATTTTAGCTATTAAAGGTGTTTTAGATATCGAAAACACTAAAATCAATGGTGCTAGTAGTAACTTAACTTTAGGGAGTTTCGATATTCCAATATTTGGGAGTGTGGTAAATGGATAGAGTTTTATTAAATTATTTACCTACATATTTACATAGCTATAATGAGCTAAAAGAAATATTTAAGGTTGAGGAGCCGGAGCTTGAAGATTTATATATTGAGCTAAAAAAGGTTTTAAGTAACCAGTTTATACAGGTTGCTGGTGAGTATGGAATAAAGAGGTTTGAAAGTCTACTTAATATTATACCTAAGGGGTCTGATACTTTAGAGGTACGTAGGGCTAGAGTTTTACTTAACTGGTTCAAAGATATTCCTTATACATACGAAAAACTGAAAGAACTTTTAGACACTATCTTTGGGGAAGATACTTATGTTATGGGTTTGGAAAATGAAATATATTTTCTTGATGTTTTAATTAAGCTTACCTTTAAAGATTTATATAATGAGGTTTTCGAGTTTTTAAGGGAAGTTGTGCCTTGTAACTTAACTCTTAATGTATCCGTAGATTATAATAAATATGGTCTTTACAAGCCATTTATGTATAAAGAATTAAGAAAATTTACTCATAAAGAGTTAAGGGAAAAGGAAATTAAAGTTATGGAATATTTGAACAAATATAATTGTTACAAGGGGTTTACATATGAGGATTTAAAAACTATAACAAATGGCGTATTGAGAAGAAAGGGGACGTGGTTTAATGAGTAGTTTAAGTGAAAATTATGGGTTGATTAAGCCTTTAGATACAGATTATTGTAATATCGAAGATTTTAATAAAAACACTGATATCATTGATATTGAGTTAAAAAAGGGTAGCGAAGGTATAGAAGAAGTTAAGGTTGAGTTAGGTGCTATTAAAACTAGGGTGACAACTTTAGAGAATAACTTATATAATCCTAATTTGCTTATTAATAGTAATTTTAAGGTTTCAGAACTTATAAATCAACGAGGTGCTACAAGTTATACAGAGGTGTGCTATTGTGTAGATATGTGGAGCAAAACAGTTGGGACAATAGATTTAACAGGGGAATATGTGAAAATCAATTCATTAAGTAGGCTAACTACAGTTATTGAAAATTACAAAGAGTTAAGAGGAAAAACATTAACTTTGTCAGTTAATTCAAGATATACAAATGAAATAGGTATTTATAATGCTCGAGTAATAGCTGTAGATAATGGTGTTGAAACAGG
>JBKECM010000138.1:0-14005 GCA_047974615.1 Lachnospirales bacterium | reverse complement strand
TCATCTGGCATGTAGCATAAAATTAGCACTCGTTCCTCGTTGATTTTATGCTATCTCACTATTTTTGTGCCATTGTCATTAGTAATATTTTTTTCTTTTTTGACTTTTTCAGCACCCTCATTATTTATACAAAGGATTTAATATTCCTTCCCAAGGTATCCATATGTATTTTCCATCTTCAACAACAATATCACTGGGTATTGTACTTTTTGTGCCAAGTGCGTAAGCAACTTTAAATAAGGTTTCGCCATACAACTCATAGTCTGATATAACAGTACCTAGTAAATTACCTTTTTCAACTTCAGAGATTGCTTCACTTACACCGTCAATTCCAACAATAGGTATTGTAACATTTGAATTTTTACAAGCTTCTAAAGCTCCAAGTGCCATTTCATCGTTATTACATATAACAAGTTCAATATCATATCCTTCAATCAACCATTGTTCCATTAAAGCATTGCCTTGATCTCTGTCAAAGTTTCCTATACCACTAACAACTTTATTAGTTTCGATACCATTAGCATTAATTGTTTTTATAGAATATTCTGTTCTGTAGATAGCATCTTGATGTCCAAGTTCCCCTTCTATCATAGCATAATTAATGATATCATCATTATTTTTATCAATTAAGCTTTTGTTTTTTTCATAAGCCTCAACTACAAGCTCTCCTTGAATTATACCAGAAAGCTTTGGCTTTGAACCTAAATAATAAATATTGCTATTTCTGTATAAGTCTTCAGAAACAGGCTCCCTATTAAAAAATATTAAAGGAGTATCATTTTCTATAGCCTTATCAATAATAAGTGATGCATTTGTCCTATCTACTAGATTAACACATAGCACATTATATTCAAGTGCAAGAAATCTATCGACCTCATCGTTTTGTGTCAGTTGATTGTTTTTACCATAAGAAATATTAATTTTAACTTTTTCCCCAGTTTCATTAATACTTTTTACTTCTTTTTCCATCTCCCCAGTTATTAAAGAAATAAAAGTATCTGCTTTTTTATATGCGAAAACCCCAATTTTAACCTCATCATCTATAACTTTTTTATCATTTAAGTATAAAAAAGAAAAAAATGCAATAAAAACAAGAGTTATTAAATAAAAATACCTTCTCATACTCCTCCTTATTCCACAGGAAATAAAATATTTTCGTAATTGTTTACTTCATCTTTTAGAACTAAATAATTTGGCACATTTTCATTTTTATAAACTATATTTCCTTCTAAAGCATTTGTCAATTTTTGCACTCCTAAATATCCCATTAAATATTCATCATAAAAAATTAACCCTTCAATTTTTTTATTATATAAGTAGTTTATATAACCATTTTTATAACCGAAACCATAAAAAATCAAGTCATCTTCGATTAAATAGTCCTTAATAAATTTGCTTGTCGTATAAAAATCCAAAGAAACAAATATCGTAGCCTCTTTGCTAAAGTCATTTACTCTATCTTCAAAATCCATCTCGGAATAGTAAACTAACTCACTATTAAAACCATGACTGACTAGAACTGTAGCTAAAGATTTATATATACCAGCATCACTTTTTCCTTTTTCTGTAAAGCAAACAACATTTTTTGTTTCAGTATTTTTTATTATTTCCCCACCTAGTTTTTTACCAAGTTCAATAAAATCAGTACTTATACTACCACTTACTTTTTCGTTAACCATATTTTGTGTTATAGAAATAATAGGTACATTAATAGATATTTCATTTAAAAAGCCATTAATTTCATCTGCATCAACGGGTAAAATAACGATACCATCTACATCTTTTTCTAAGGCATATTGAATTGCATTTTTTTGTTCATCAACATTTCTATTTTCTAAATATATATAATTTATATCAACGAAAAGGTCAATAGAACTATCTTCTATACCCATTTTCAGTTTAGCAAATTTATCACTATCAACATCATCAAGTATAATCGAAATGTCATATATTTTTTTATAGTTATCATCAATAAGAATATTTGTTAAAGACACAAAAAATAAAGTAAACATTACAAAGATATATATAAATAAAATAATTTTTTTATCTTTCATATGTTTCCTCCATATTCACAATAGGTAATTTAACATATACTCTTGTCCCAACATCAAGTTCAGACACTATATTAATACCATATTCTTTACCAAAATAAATTTTAATTCTTTCGTCAATATTTTTTATGCCAATACCAGAACCTAGCTTCTTACTATCTACATTACCATTTTTAAGGTTACAAAGAACTTCTTCTGTCATTCCAAGCCCATTATCTTCAACTAAAAAGTATAAAAAATTTTCTTCAATATAAGAAGAAATATTTATTTCACCTTCATCAACATATTCAAGACCATGATAAATTGCATTTTCAACTATTGGTTGCAAAATTAGTTTAATAGTTGTTAAGTTTTTTGTTTCTTTATCCATATTTATATTAAAAACAAATCTATCTTTATATCTTAGACTTTGTATAAGCAAATAGTTTTTAACATGTTCTATCTCGTCGGAAACAGAAATAATACTTTTACCTTTACTTAAACTTATTCTAAAAAACTTTGATAAAGAAATAACAGCCTTTGAAGCTTCCTTAGGTTGCTCATTTTCAATCATCCATACTATAACTTCTAAAGTATTATATAAAAAATGAGGGTTTATTTGGGATTGAAGCGTTTCAAACTCGCTTATCATTTTAAGTTCGTGTTCTTCTTCAATTTCTTTCATTAATTTTTTTATTCTATAAGCCATATTTTCTATAGCATTACCTAAATGTTCAACTTCATAAAATCCATCAATATATGACTTTACATCTAAGTTACCTTCCTCAATATCTTTAACCATATCTTCAAGTTCAACAATAGGACTTGAAACTTTTTTGGAAATAAAATAGTTTATAACAAAAATTATAAGAACATAAAACATTAACATTGATATAAAAAATAAATTATTTTTAACAGAATTAATAGAAAGCTTATTTGTAGAAACACCGACCACGTTCCAACCAGTATATCCAACCGTATTTGACGTAACAATATTCGACTTATCCAATAACAATTTGTTATAGTCACCATCAATATATCCAGAGTTTATGAGTTGCATTTTAGGATGTTGAATAATATTATTTTTGCTATCCATAAGAAATACATAACTATTATCTCTTAAAGATGCATTTTTAAAAATTTGATCTAAACTGCTATAATATACGTCAACTAGTAAAACACAATTTACCTCCTTATTCTCAATTTCTAAAGTTACGTTTCTTGATACAGAAATAACCCATTCATAGTTATATTCACTATCAACAAATAATTTTTGTATGTGTGGATTTGAAATATGTATATTATCTCTTTTTATCAAAGATTCTTCAAACCATTTTTCAGAAGAAACAATAACATTTTCACTTAAAGTCACTGCAGGCGAACCGACTAAAAGACTTCCTTCTTCATCAAAAAGAGAAATATTTTTAATTAAATTTTTATTACTATCATAAATAAGTTGAAATTTTTCAGTAATATTTTCTTTATCAAAGCTACTATCTAAAAGTACACTATAACACAGAGTATCAGAAATATTCATAAGTGATTTAACATAAGTAGAAACTTCACCATTTATTTGACGAGTAATAATATCTTGTTCTCCCTTAACTTCTTGAAGAAACTGACCAGAAACTCTATTACTATAAGAAATAAGAACTACAATTAAAGCTATAGAAGATGTAATTGTAAATGCAATAAGCATGACATTTCTAAGCTTAACTTTTGTTAATTCATTTTTAAAATTTAATTTATTCAAATTTAGTGTTCTTCCTTATATTTACTTGGCGAATAGCCATAATATTTTTTAAAAGCATAACTAAAATAGTTAGCACTCTGATATCCACATTCTGTTGCAATAATATGAATTTTACTATCTGATTTATTTAAAAGTTCAAGTGCCTTTGTCATTCTAAGTTGCGTTAAATAGTTTATATAACTTGTACCTGTTTCTTTTTTAAACATTGTTGAAAAATATGCTTCACTTAAATGTAAATAGTTACAAACCATATCAACAGATAATTCAGCATTTTGAAAATTTTCGTTTATATACTGCTTAGCATTTTTAATAAGATTTTGATTATTGTTATTTCTTTCAGTATCAATATTTTTATTTATATGATTGCATATTTCTAAAAGCCAAAGTTTAATGTCATTTGAAGTATTAAGATTTTGAATATGTTCAAAAAAATTATATTTTAAACTATATACATTATATTTTTGCATAGTACGTAAAAGGGAATTTAATATGGAAATAATATAAACTTGTCTTTGGCTAGTATGAATATTTGACAAAATTAACTTATTAATAATTTCTTCTACAACTTCTTCTATTTCTTTTTCACCATAAAATTTAATAGCCGATAAAAGTTTACCTTCCAATTGTTCATCAAAGTCTAATTCTATATTAAAAAGTGGTTCAACGTCACGTATATATATAGCATTACCGTTTCCGATTATTTCTCTGTAACCCAAAGCATCTTTCGACTGTTCATAGGATTTATAAAGTCCGAATAAACTAAGTACGCCTTCACCTATTCCAATAGTAATAGTAATATCAAGGTTTTTTTTACAATCTTTACATAAATTATTTAAAACATTAACATAATCAGTAATAGATATATCATCAATAGCAGATATAAGATTAATACCTATTGTGCTTTCATATGCACTATATGAACAAAAGTCATTTAAAGTGTCATCTATAAGACCTAAAACAGAAATTGGTATAAGTTCCTTCGCCTTATGCAAGGAAATCAAATCATTTCTTTTTGTATCCTTTGGTATTTTAATCATTATAGATGATACAACCCACTTTTTACCATAACCAAAAGAAAAATTGTAAGTTTCTATACCTTTTAATATTTCTTCACTATTTAACTTACCATTAACTAGTTGGTGTAAATAATGTTCTTTTAATATAGGTAATGACTCATTGTATTTAAGTCGTAACAATTCTACATTTCTTTTGTCTTCTAATTTTTTGTCAAGCTTAATTTTTATTTTTTTTAATGTTTTTGACAAATCCTCAATGTCTATTGGCTTTAAAATATATTCAGCAACACCAATATTTATAGCTTCTTTTGCATATTCAAATTCATTAAAACCAGAAAAAAGTACAATTTCAATACTATTTCTAATACTTTTAACTTTGTTAGCAAGTGTGATACCGTCCATAAAAGGCATTTTAATGTCAGTAAGTAATATATCAACATCTAAGTTCTCAAGTTTAATTAAAGCTTGTTCCCCATTTTCTGCATCATCAACTACTTCAAAACCTAATTCTTCCCATGGTACCTTTTTAATTATACTTTTTCTAACAAAATCTTCATCATCAACAAATAAAATTTTATATCCCATAGATCACCTTTAAACAAAATACTGTCTAATTCCAACAATTTACTAATATAATTATAACAAAAAAAAACTAGTAGGACAAGACCGTATTTCTACTAGCTTTAAAAGTATTTTAATATTTCTATTTTTCCAAAAACTTTCTAATATCATTACCAAATGTAACTATAGAGTGTCCAGCACCTTCTATATAATTTATTTCTGAATGAGGAAGTAAATTTTTAAGCCTTAGTGCTGTTTCTTTTGAGTTAAGCATAATATCTTTTTCTCCTACAAATAAGGATATAGGTACATTTATTTTACAAATGTCGTAATCGGATAATAAAGGAATAACTTCACGTCTAAAGTTAAAATGCTTAGCTATTAATTTTTGATATGCCAATATTTCAGGAGGAATATCATCATCTCCATTTATTTTTTTATATAGTTTGTCCAACCCTCTTTCCCCTTGCAACATATAAAATAATGATGTAAATAAAAACAATTTATGTTGATTGCCTATCCCTGCAGGGCAAAGTAATACTAGTTTTTCCACCATATTTAAATTATCTATTGCAAACTTAGTTATTAAAAATGCCCCTAAAGATATACCTATTAAAGAGGCCTTCATAATTTCAAGTTCCTCAAAAACTTCTTTTAACCACAATGAATAATCATTAGTTTGTAAAGGTAATTGCCTAACATCACTTTTACCTGGTTCACCTATAATATCTATAGCATATACTCTATATTTTTCTTTATAAATATTCATTTCATTAACCCACATAAGAGAATTAATTCCACTACCATGTAGTAATATAAGTGGTGGCAGATTTTTATCACCTGTAGCTAAAATATATGTAACCCCATATGTAGTTGTAATGTTAATTTCTTCATATATAACACCTGTACTTTTTGCCAACCTTTGATATTCTTTTAAAACTTCTTCTTTTCCTTCTATTGTTTTAAATGCTTCAGTCATAATATTATACCTCATTATTATTTTCTAAAAATATAGTAACAAAATCTAAAAATTCTTTAGTAAAATCTATATTACCCCAAATAATAATTTTTAAATTTCCACTATCTTTTGAATACTTAATATTTATTGTAGAATTTTTCATTTTAGGGTCAGTACTATTCATAACTGCAAGTAAAGAATTTGAAACTCTATTATATTTATTAAAATCAATATTGTTTATATCAATAACCGTAGATACATTTAAATCACTATGCTTAATAAAATCCCTTGTTGTAAAATTAAAACTAATTTCATTATCTTTTTTCTCAAAAGTAAAATTCTCACTTTCTAAAAAAACACTAAGCTCATGACCAGAAATTCTCCATTGCTTACCAACCTTGTTTGCTTTTAACACCCCAGAAGAAATATGTCGACGTATTGTTTTATGATGTACCTTAAGCATACTTGCTACTTCATCTATTGTATATAATTTTTCTTCCATTCCCACACCTCTAAAAACATTGCTCATTGTTATGCTTTATTGTACATCACTCCCTATTGTTTGTCAATTAAAAAAAATTTGCAACGTTGACATTTTGTAAAATAGCATCATTGCAAAATCTAAAACACTTTTAAAAAAAGTCAAGACTGCATAAAAAAGCAATCTTGACTTATTTTTTTGTTTAGTATATAAATCATATTAAATTTCATTATGTTGTTTTTCTAAAATTTGTAAAACTTAAAATTATTGAAAAAATACTGCACATAAACATACAACTACAAAGTATAATAGTCATTCCAACTAAACTTGCATCGCCAAACATAACAATTCCCTGATAAGCATCAACAAATGAGCCTACAGAACTTGATAAAAGAGTAATTGTAGCAATGCTATATAGTGCCGTTGCAATAACAAATAATATTTCATTGTGTCTAAATAGTAGATTAATGTCAATTATTACACCACATATTAAAGTAATTAAAACAACATAATTAGTTATATCATTTGTATAACTCCAAAAACTATAGGTTACTAAAGTACCTAAAGATATTATAATTATTATAAATAGAAAATAAAAACTAAAACTTTTATTTGAAAAAAAATCACTCATTTTTTATCTCCTCATATAAACTATTTTTTGACTTTCTTTTTGTAAGGTAAATCATTATAATTGAAAATAAATCTATAAATGAAAATAATATTATAGTCCCATAACAAACAAAATACCACCAAGGCGTAATATATTCAACCTTAGTATTTGCATTATAACCATTCATAATATTACTATTTGCTACAACATATAAAATATTTTTACTAGCACGGCGTAAATGCTCGAGAAGTGTACCGTCATCATTTAAGTATATAGCAGCCTTTATAGCTTTTGCACTTTCCCCTGAAAAATCTAGACAAAAAGAGTCTGTACCAGAAACTAAATTTGTTGTATAGTTAGATTTATATCCTTCTACTGCACTTACAATGGCATCTGTTTCAATATGACCTAAAAAACCCCACTCATTTCTAATAACTTGGGTATTTAAAGCATAACTTGAGGAACAATTTGTCAAACCTAGTCGATTATATGCACTCATAACAGATTTGCCCTTAGCAACCTTTACAGCACCTTCAGCACCACGCAATGCTCCTTCACGAAAAGCTTGTTCGTTAAAAAAGCAAGCAATACCTTCTCTATTATTTTCTTGGTCATTACCTGCAACGTGCTTTGCTCCAGCACTTACACCATTTTCTTGAAACGCTTCCACTACCGGTATCGTACATAAATAACTCATATTAGCATCTTCTGAAAAATACTCAAAATTTCTACCTCCAAAAGGTGTCCTATGTAAATTTACTCCCGGTCCCCAGTTTTCAACGATTCCTAAAAAAAGTGCTTCCTCACCCATTAACTCACCACGATTTGCCATCAATTCCTTGTTAAAAGTCGACCCAAGCACTATTTGAGCGGTATAACAATTTGTAGGAGCATCAATACCGTATTTTTCTTTAGAAAAACTAGTTATTGTTCCACCTATACCATCAGGTCCATCACCTGTAACTGCCTGTGGTTTACTTATGGAAGTTATTTCATCAGTGCCATAGTTATCAGCAACCAAATTAGCCATTTCATTTATAGTAAGTTGATTTATAAAAGTTTCCCAAAGCGAATCATTATAATCAACTCCCATCATTGTAACAAGTGGAATACCTTGCACCTCTCCTTGCACAAAATCTTTTTCTCCTAAAGAGTTTTCCGGTTTAACATAAGTATTTCCGTTTAAAAAATACATCATTTCTTCCGTAACTTTTGCTTTAATAGGTTCTTTAGGATATGTACCTCCCCAATCACTCCTTGACAAATAAGTTACACTATCTTCTAACCAATAATTCAAATCACAATCATCAAATTGGTTCGTAACAACAACACCATTTTCTTCTGTTTTAAATTTTGTATTGTTAAATTTTTCATACCAGCTAAATACTTTGTTTTTATCACCAACAATAACTTCTCCAGCTATATTTGTAGTATTTTCATATCCCTTTATAGCCAATATATTATTTAAAGCATCATGTGCCTCATTACCAATAGATATAAAATAGTCACCCTCACTTATAATATATCCTTTACTTTTTGTATAATCATAGCTTGCAAGTAAATATGGGTCACATTTTATTGAAATACTTTGACTTTCAGAAGGTAAAATAATATCTGTTTTTCCAAAGTTTAAAAGTTGTATAGCAGATTTTTCTACCTTGTTTGCCAACTCATATTCCCCATAAGGTGTTTGTGCATAAACTTGAATAACAGATTTTCCGGCTACATTACCAGTATTTTTAACAGTAACATTTACTGTTATTTCATCTTCATTTATTTCTACACTATCTAAAGATTGTTCAAAAGTTGTATATGATAACCCATAACCAAAAGGATATGAAACTTCCATATTATAATTCCAGTTATTATTATTACTTGAACCTACATTAGAACTTGCATTAAATCTATCAATAACTGTATCTTCATATCTTGTTTCATAATATTTATATCCTACATAAATGCCTTCAACTTGTGTTGCATAATATGAAGCTTGTCCTTTTAAATCAGTTGAATTATCTTCTACATACATATAGTTTGACCATTCTTGATTATTATAGCTATTATTTACTGTTGCAGGTGATGACAGAGAATTAACGGCATAGGTATCTGTTAAATGGCCAGAAGGGTTTTCCTCACCTATCAAAAGTTTTGAAACTCCAATGAAACCTTTTTCACCAGGACAACCTATCCACAAACAAGCGTCTATATCATATTCATTTAACCAACCAACTTCAAGAGGATTACCACTATTAATTAAAAGAATAGTCTTTTTAAACTTACCTGAATCTTTTATCATTTGAAGTAAATCTTTTTCTTCTTGATGCAATGCAAGCTGGCTTACTCCTTGATAATCTTCCATATAGAGTTCATTGCCTTCGCCACCTTGTCTAGCAATAGTTATAATAGCAACATCATTAAAGTCATTTTCCCAAGAATCTTTAATTTTATCGCTATAAAAAGATATATTTTCTTCGCCAAAAGAATACTCACTTTCCTCACCAGTCATAAAATTTGCAACCATACTTCTATTTGTTGTGCTATTTAAGTATGCACTATATAATGTTTCATTTATACTTAAACCATCATTTTTAAGTGCTTCATATAAATCAATACCTTCTTCAGTATTTGAAGCAATAGAACCTGCAGAATTATTTCTATAAAGTGGTTGTACTGTAGCATGACCAAAAAGAGAAATAGCATTTTCGTCTTCTTTTAGAGGTAAAGTATCGTTATCATTTTTAAGTAAAACAGCACCTTCTATCATCTCTTGTATAGTCTGGCTATGTGTATCGTCAATTAGTTTTAATAGATTTTCACTATTCAAATCACCATAACTACTTTTGTAGTACTGAACATCATTTTTAGTATCTTCACTTTCAATAACTTTACTTGTACTAATACCTAAAGCACCATTTATTGTGCCAGCATAGTACATTGCAGTATTAGTACCGATAATCGAGAATACTAATAAAAATGTAAATAATGAAGATAATCCTACCCAAATATTACCCTTTTTCATATTCACCTCAAAATACTTTTTACTTATTTTTATATCATTATATTTATATAATTTTAAAATGAGGTTGTAAAGAAATAGGATTTTTCTGTGTCAGTTACGTAAAATTAAACTTTTTGTGTATTTCTGTATACACAGCAAAGCTTGATTTTGCGTACTTCCTGTAAAATTCTCAATTTTTTTAAACCTCAAAAGGGGCTGAAAGAAACATCACTAGTGAGTTTCTTTACAGCCCTATAAACTAAATTAATTCATATTTGAAAATTATTTATTTATTTGTTATAAAACTTAATAAGAAATTCAATAAATTCTGTTACACATTTTTTTAAAATAAAATTCTTTTGATAAACAATATATAAATTACGTTTTGCAAATTCATTATCTATTTCAAACATAATTACTTTTTTATCATCAACATAATCTTTAATTGCTTTTTCAGATATAATAGAAATACCAAGACCACCTGCAACAAGATTTTTTATTGACTCAAGATTATTTATATTTGCAACAACGTTAAGCTTTGATTCCTCAACACCCATTTTTTCTAAAATCATATCAATACTTCTTTTAGTACCACTACCTTTTTCACGTAAAATAATAGGCTCTTTTAAAAGTTCTAGTAAATCGTTTTCTTTATTTTCTTGCATCTTTAAAAACTTTTCATTATATGGTGTAACAACAACAATTCTATCTTGATAAAAAGCATCAAATGTCAAAAAATCACTTTCTTTAGCCATACCAACTAAACCTATTTCAAAATTTCCTTTTTGCACACCATCAATAATAATTTGACTATCTTTTTGTTCTACATTAAAGAAAGTACTATTATGCAATTTATTAAATTCTGGTATAATTTCAGGTAAAATATAAGATGAATGAATAGTAGATACACCAAGTCTAATCATATTAGCTTCTTCACCAGACCAACAAGTAATTAAATCGTCACGTAACTTTAAAATGTTTTGTGCACAGTCATAAAATTCCTGACCTTTTGTAGTAATTTCAAAAGATTTAGAAGAACGATTAATTAATCTAGTACTAAGACTATCTTCTAAGGCTTTAAGATGAATACTGATTGTAGGTTGTGATATACCTAGCTTTTCGGCTGCAATAGTAAGACTTTTATATTTTACACAAGCAACATACGATTGTAATTGTTTAAAATCCATAATACCCTCCTAAAATTTAACAAAAAATACCACTACTTAGTTTAATTAAGTTTCCTTTATAATTATTACAATAAAATAAATTCAACTATGAAAAAAATATATTATTTATTTATTAAAGTTTAGATATAATCATCAACATTGTTAAAATTGTAAAAGTAGCTCCTACAATGATTAACAATATATCTTCTGATGTTTTATTAGCAAAAGCAGCAGATACTTTTGCACCTATAATAGCAAAAAAACTTGTTATAACCATAGCTAACCCTAAAGCTACAAAGTTAACACCACTCATATGGAAAAAGTGAGCAATCCCGCCAGTTAAAGCAGTAAAAGTCATAATAAGAACAGAAGTTCCTATAGCCATTTTAGTATCATAATTAAGTACTGTTGTTAATACAAAAAGTATCATTAATCCTCCACCAGCACCAACAATACCACATACTAAACCTAAAATAACACCTAAAACAGATGATAATACAACAGGGTTATATTCTGAAAGTTTACTTTTAGGTTTTTCTTCAGGAACAATACCAGCCTTCATATTTTTACGAAGTGTGAATCCTTTTCTTAGGAAGTTAAGACCTAAAATAAAAGTCATAAAACCACCCAATGCGCCAAGACTATCGCCAATATAAGTAGATAAAGCCGTACCAATAACAGAGCCAATACAAGCAGCTATTGTTAAAGGAATACCATCTTTAATGTTTACATTACCATTCTTCTTGTAAGTTAAAAAAGAAAAAAACGAAGCAGATACATCTGTAATCAAACTAATTGCAATAGCAGTGAAAGCCGCAATAGGGGTAAAAGATACAAGTAAAGGAGTAACAACCGTTGCAGCAGAAGCACCTGCAAGACCTGTTACAACACCAGCTAAAAAACCTGCAATAGCTAATACTGCAAAAATACCAAAAGTGAGTTCAACACCTAATTCCATTATATTTCCTCCAAATTTATTATTACTTATTATTATATATCTTATTATTATATAATGCAATATATTTTTCAAATCAATTATTAAATATTTTAATATTTATTATATTATACACAAAATTATAATTTTACTATAGAAATATATATAAAAACCATATTCTTATTATTAAATAATAACTTTTAGTTAATAATACCAAGGATAGCATTAATTATCTTATTAGTTTATAAATTTTTCTTAATAAACTGTTAAAATAATCAAATATTTTTTATTACCTTAAATTTAAAACATATGTTATAATGTATTGTACCTATGTATAAAATAACAATTTTTATAAATTTTGGAGGAATTATGAAAGAAGTATTTAAAAAATTATTTTGGATTGCCTTTGGGCAACTTATAGCTTCTATAGCATTTACAAGTATCTTGTCAGCAAACGGCTTAATTGCTAATGGATTTGGAGGTTTATCAACAGTAATTAATCAAGTTACTGGAATAAATGTACAATTAATACTTGTATGTCTTGCTATACCCGTTTTTATATGGGCATTTTTCTTTTATGATAAAAAACAAATTATGTATGCATGCTTTAGTTTCTTCATATTTACTTTTTATATAGGTATTGTAGAAAAATATGTGCCAGTTTTTGAAACGGATATGATAATAGCGGCTATTGCTGGTGGTGTAATAATGGGTTTTGCTGGTGGTATTATTATGAAACAAAGAGTATCAAATGGGCCAGAAGCTATTGTTGCACTTTACCTTAAGAAAAAAACAGGAATAACTGTAGGAGATTTTTTCTTAATATTAAATTCTACAATAATATGTACATCTATAGTATATGGTGACTTAACAATTATAGCTTATTCTTTTATAAGTACATACATACAGAGTTATGTAACAGATTTAATCATAATTGGCAGTAAAAAATATTATAATGTAACTGTAATGTCAAAAGATTTCCTAGATATAGCAGAATATATACAAAAAAATCTTGAGCGAAATGTAACACTTGTTAGTAGCTTTGATGCAGATAGTACAACAAAAAAAATGTTAATACAAACAGTATTAACACAAGTAGAACTTGTAACTTTAAGAGATAAAATCGATGAAATTGATGATGATGCCTTTGTTTATGCAAATAAAACTTCATCAATAATGGGAAAAGGTTTCAGTTTAGATTAAAACCATAATATTTACAACTTAGCAAAATAAAATGAACCCAAATACTTTAGATTAAAAATCTAATTATTTGGGTTTTTTATTTTACAACACATTTTATAAATAACGTAAGCGTCAAAAATCTAGTACCTAGAAAATAAAAATAAACCTTGGTAAAATAAAGAAAAACCAAGGAGATAATAGATGGTAAAGAGAAGTGTAAAAGAGTGGGATAAAATAGTAGCAGAATATTACGAAACAGAGCCTAAGACGTCAATTAGTGAGTATTGCAGAAATAAAAAAGTAAGTACGCAACAAT
>JBKECM010000154.1:0-6039 GCA_047974615.1 Lachnospirales bacterium | reverse complement strand
ACATTTACAAGAAAGTTTAAAAATACTAAATGTGAAGATGAAAAAACTTTAGTCATCATTAACGTTAAGTCGTACTTGTCCATTTTAGGAAAAGCTACCTTGTCATAAAGTGCAAGATAACTTTCTAGTAACTTATAAAGTTTCAATTCCTCGTCACTATATTCATATTCTAAAGACATAGTAACTCTGTTTGGAATATTCACATAGTCCGAAACCTCTTGTCTTAAAGTCCTAAAGGCTATCTGTCTAATCTTTTTTGATAATTTCCCATAATTTTCTTCTCGTCTATAATACCTTTTATAAAAACTATCTTCATCATCAAATAAACTTTCATCAATAAGTTTAGCAAGGTGGTAAATATCTAATATTGAGTTTTGTATAGGTGTTGCTGTAAGTAGTATTTTAAAAGAGTTTTTAGAGATTTCTTTTATACAGTCGTATAGCTTACTTTCGGCTCTACCACTTTTTAATTTGTGTGCTTCATCAACGACTACAATGTCAAAATCTAAATCTTGAAAATAATCATTATACTCTCTAACCATAGAAAAAGTTGTTAAAATAACATCTTCGTGACTATATATAAAGTCTTGCATTTGTTCCTTATTTTTTAGTAAAACGTAGGGAACATTAAAACCATTTTCAAAAACTTCTAACCACTCGTATATTAGTTGATTAGGCACTACAACAAGTATTTTATCGCCTAAACAATATCTAGTAGCAATAATCATCATTGCAGTATAAGTCTTACCAAGTCCACCCTCATCACAAAGTAATACACCCGTTTTCTTATCATCAAAATTTGCAAATTTTATAAACCTCTTTAAACCAAAAGTGGCAGAAGCTATTTGATGTGGATAAACCAATATGTTAGATGAACTAATTATCGGAATTAGTCCCTCTTCTTTCCTAAAGTCTTTTAGTTTAGTCGCATAATAATAAGCTTGTTGTATATTCACGTTAAGTCCCCATAACTTTGCTATTTTAATTATAATTATACTATATTTTTTAATATTTTTAAAGATAATTGCTTTGTTTATATAATTATTTTTTAAAATATTTCAAAATTTAATTTTCTGTCGTTTTCATTGTTTATAACAGCTAATTCCTCCAACGTATTTTTAATCTTTTCAGCACTCGCCAATTCTTCCTTAAAATCCCCCATTCGCCACTCATAAAGTCCTATTTCTCTACCCAACTCCAGTTTTTCATTTTTCCATTTTTTAGGCTAATTTTGCCACCATTTTCCTTAAAAATACTCCAATACTCAATTGGCAACGTTGCAAAATTATACCATAATTTAAAAAATTATTGAACAAAATTAAAATACACCCTATAATGGACTAAATAAAAAGTCAATTATAGGGTGCATCTTAATTTTATATTCGTAATAAAAAATAGTTCATTTTATGTAGTATGCAGGCGAGAAGATTCGAACTCCCAACATTCTGATCCGAAGTCAGACGCTCTGTCCAATTGAGCTACACCTGCAAAACAACTAAAGAAAAAGGACTGCAAAACAGTCCTTAATGTAGGTGAGAAGATTCGAACTCCCGGCCTTCTGATCCGTAGTCAGACGCTCTATCCAGCTGAGCTACACCTACCTATTATGTTCTTTTAACAAGAACAAGATTTATTATATATCATATTAATGCAAAAGTCAATAGCAAAACTAAAATTTGCAAATATAATTTAATTATAATTGATTTTTCTATAAAAAATGCATTTAAATTAGTATAATTTGACAAATATTAATTACTATGTTATAATCATTATCAAATGATAAAAAAGGAGAACAAATATGAAAAAAAATGTAGCAAGCTTTTTATTAGGTGTAATGATAACAACAGGTGTTGTAAATGTAATGGGTGCAGTACAAACTTATACTTTAAATAAATATGAAACTCCTGTTTATATTAATAATGTAAAATATCCGACAGATGCCCTACCAGTATTATCTTTAGAAGCAAATGGTGGTGATAACACTTACGTACCTTTACGTAACTTCGCTGAAATGATGGGTGCAGAAGTAAACTTTGACGGTGCAAAAAACCGCATAGATATTACACTAAACAACACAAATAATAATAATAATAATACAAATAATTCAAATAATAATAATAATAATACAAATAATTCAAATAATTCTACAAGTACAGCACAATATGATAACTACGGTAAAGTAAAACTTAATTCTTTATCGAAGACTTTTGATACAACATATAAATTAACAGTTTACACATTAGATGGCGTGAACTACGTTGAATCTGATGATATTGAAGAATATTATTTTGATGAAGACTACAAAAGAGCAAATGATGATTATGATTTTACAGATTACAACTTTAAAACAACATCAAAAATAGATTTATATGATAACCGTACTGCAATCTATTCAGATATAGACGCAATAGAAAGTGACGATGATTACTTAATTGAATATGACTTTTTTGTAAATACAATTTACCCTCTCATAAAATAATTTATCACAATAAAGTAAATTGCTATTGACATACACATTTTCATATGTTATTATTTAGTTAATATTTTAATGCGTCGAAGGAAACTAGTAAACCAGTTATTGTTTTTCAGAGAATATTCGGTTGGTGAAAGAATATAAACATACTGAGTTGAATACATTCCAGAGCAGCTACCTGAACTTTATAGTAGGGTTTGACGGGAACGCCCGATATAGCGTTGCGTGTGTGTTTGCACACAAAAAGAAGCATTTTGTGAAAAATGCTTAAATATGAGGTGGTACCACGATATATTCGTCCTCTATCCAGTTATGGATAGAGGGCTTTTTTATTTTATCATCACATATATTTTCAAACAATATAATTTGTGTAGTATATATATTTTATGTCCTTGGAGGTTAATTATGGAAGAATCGAAAAAAAATTTATTTAAAAGTAGATGGGGTTTTATACTTGCATCAGTAGGCTCAGCCGTTGGTATGGCAAACGTATGGGGTTTTCCAAACAAGCTTGGAAGCAATGGTGGTGGTGCATTTTTGCTTATTTACCTATTTTTCATTTTTATATTTAGTTATGTTGGGTTGCCAACAGAATTTGCAATGGGTCGACGAGCTAGAACCGGAACTTTAGGCTCATATAAAAGTGCTTGGGAAACAAGAGGCGAAAAATATGGTAAAATCGGTTCTATTATAGGTTGGATTCCCCTTGCTGGCTCTTTTTGTATTGCTATAGGTTATGCAGTTATTGTTTCCTATATGTTAAAAGCATTATTTAACTCACTTACTGGAACTTTAATGACAGCAGATCCAACAATTTGGTTTGAAAGTTTTTCATTAACAGAAGGTTCAGTGGTACCATTCCATATGATTATAGTTGCAATAACTTTATTAACATTACTTTTAGGTGTTAAAAGTATAGAGAAAACAAATGCAATAATGATGCCTACATTTTTCATTATATTCGTTATATTAGCCCTTCGTGTAGCCTTTTTACCAAACAACCTTGAAGGTTATCTATTTATGCTTATCCCACGTTGGGAAGCACTTCTCGATCCTAGTGTATGGGTATGGGCAATGGGTCAAGCATTTTTCTCATTATCCATAACAGGTAGTGGTATGATTGTATATGGTTCTTACCTTTCGGAAGATGAAGATGTTGTTAAACTGTCAAAAAGCACAGCTTTATTTGATACAATAGCAGCTTTAATAGCTGCCCTAGTAATTATACCAGCTTGTTTTTCTTACGGATTAGATGTAGGAAAAGGTCCATCTTTACTATTTGTAACATTACCAACTATACTACAAGATATATACTTTGGACAATTTTTCGCAATAATATTATATATAGCAATGGTTTTTGCAGGAATAAGCTCTTTGCAAAATATGTTAGAAGCAGTTGCAGAATCCATATTATATAAATTTCCAAAGCTAAGTAGAAAAATAGTATTACCTATTCTTTCATTATTTTTATTAGGTATAGGTTTAAAGTTTGAAGCAATATTTCAATGGGGACCACTTATGGATACAGTTTCAATATACATTATTCCTATAGGAGCATTAATTGGTGCATTTTCTTGGTTTTGGGTTATGAAAAAAGATGTGCTTTTAGAGGAAATCAACAAAGGCACAAAAAAGAAAAATGGAGAAATATGGTATTTTATTGGAAAATTCATTTATGTACCTTTTGCTTTAATATTATGTGCTGTTGCTTTATTATTTAAAATTTCTTTTTAATATTCTTTATTAAATAT
This sequence comes from Lachnospirales bacterium, assembly GCA_047974615.1. Taxonomy (GTDB): domain Bacteria; phylum Bacillota; class Clostridia; order Lachnospirales; family CAMZNU01; genus JBKEBX01. The sequence goes on along the minus strand of JBKECM010000154.1, from coordinate 1,815 downwards.
CTTTAAAGTGTTTTACTTTTTTTGTCCTTTATGTTAGTATAATAAATAAGAATAATTTAGAGTATAAACTTACTATAAAATTAATAACAAAAATGGACGGTAACAATATGGATAAAAATAAAGAATATGAAGAAAATTTACTTCAAAACAAATTTTTACTTGAAAACATACAAGGTGGGATTGTGTATTCAGATTTTGATCCACCTTTTCATCTACGATATTGTACAGAAGGTATGGCAAAACTAGCTGGATATACTCCCGAGGAACTTATAGAATTAACACAAATTGATATAGTTGTTGAAGAAGACTTACCTGCACTTATTGACGATGTAAACCGTCAATTTGCTATGGGTGACACCTTTGAAGTTGAATATCGTCTAAAACGTAAAGATGGTTCATCTCTTCACGTCTTAGATAGAGCAAAAGTAGTTCTTCATGATGATGGGAAAAAATATATCCATTGCTTACTTACAGATGTAAGTGATTTAAAAAAATTAGAGCAGAAACTACGATTAAATCAATTAAAATATCAAATTGCTATAGAACAAAGTGGTAAAGCTATATTAGAATATGATTCTGAAACACAAATCATACATTTCAGTAATAATTATAAGGCACTTTTTGGGTACAATCCACCTACGGGAACTTTTCAAGAAATACTCAAAAGTGATTGGGTTGTTTCTGAATTTAAAACTAAGCTTTCTGAGTTAATAGATATACTTTTAACAACATCAACAACTCAAGCCATTGAACTTCAAATAAATGTAGCAAAAAGCAAAAAAATATGGTGTTCTTTATTTCTCATACCAGTTATAGAAAATGGTAATGTATTTTCAATTATTGGTTGTTTGGAAAATATAAACGATACTAAAAATAATATAAATCGATTAACCGAGCTTTCTGAAAAAGACAGTCTAACAGGGGTATATAACCGATATGCCGTTGAAAAATTTGTAAAAGAACAAATGAAAACTATAATAGACGATTATCATATGTCTGCACTTTTTATTTTAGACATCGATTATTTTAAGCGAATAAATGATGATAACGGACATACATATGGTGACAAAATTTTAATTGACCTTACTAAAATTGTAGCAAAAATTCTTCCAAAAGGTGCTATTTTAGGTCGACTGGGTGGAGATGAATTTCTTATTTTTGCTACAGTAAAAAAAGATTCAAATGAATTAGAAGAACTTTCTGAAAAAATTATTAATACTGTTAGAACCCATTTTGCGACATATAAAAAACCTATAACTGTAAGTGTAGGTATAGCCTTAACATCAAAGCGTAAAGATACTTTTCAAAAACTATATCGTAACGCAGATAAAGCGCTATATGAAACAAAATCAAAAGGTAAAAATGGATATACTATCTTTTCACATCCTATGCCTACATACACAATATCCAAAAATAATCAAAAATAGTATATTATTTACTATTTCTTTTAAAAAGATAGGATTTCCTATCTTTTTTTTATTAAAATATCTTTTAAAAAAATTTGTATTTTTATTAATAAAAAAATTCAAAAAAAATTAATTAACTATTAAACATTTTAAAAAAATACTATAACAAAGGTTTTTCTTATTGCTGCGTTTATTAAAAATGCTATAGGGTTTGTAAATTTGTATTTTTATTAATGAAAAAATTCAAATTTACTACATATACAACAAAATAATATTTTTAAATTGTAATTTTTTACAACATTTTAAAGTTTATTTCATTTATGCAATCATAAATATTTACATTTGCGATAAAAAATGTTATAATAATAACATATTTTTGTTGCACAAATTTTTAATAGAAATACTTTGT
>JBKECM010000105.1:0-9311 GCA_047974615.1 Lachnospirales bacterium | reverse complement strand
CACAAGAAGAAAACGTAGTAGAGGATAGTCTTGTTTCTTTTTCAATTTCTTCAGGTAGCAATAGTGCAGATGTTGCAAATACATTGGCTGCAAAAGGATTAATAGATGATGCTGCTAAATTTAATACTTTTTTAGTTGAAAATGAATTAGATAGAATAATAAGACCAAATAATTATACTGTGTCATCGTCTATTGATGAAAATGAAATTATTTATTTAATTACTGGTAAGTCCATAAATTATCAATAATTTAGTATTTGTATATAATGTAAATTTTCTATTGTTTTTTATGTAAAAAAAGTGTATAATATAGTATATGAAAATTTAAGGTAATATTTTTACCTTGTTTAGTCAATTTATGTAAGCTAAAATTATAGTTTATAGTTAATTATATTTTAAGGAGGAAATTTTAATGATTTCTGCAAGTGAGTTTAGAAATGGTGTTACTGTTGAGTTTGAAGGACAAATATTTGTTATTCAAGAGTTTCAACATGTTAAGCCTGGTAAGGGTGCTGCTTTCGTACGTGCTAAAATTAAAAATCTTGTTACAGGAAGTACTGTAGAACGTACATTCAGACCTAGTGAAAAAATGCCAAAGGCACATATAGATCGTAACGATATGGAATACTTATATAATGATGGGGAATTATTTCACTTTATGGATATTGAGACATATGAGCAAATCGTTGTTAATGCATCTGAAATAGGTGATTCTTTAAAATTTGTTAAAGAGAACGATGTTGTTAAAATATTAGCTTATCAAGGTAAAGTTTTTGGTATTGAACCTCCTTTATTTGTTGAGTTAAATATTATCGAAACTGAGCCTGGTTTTAAAGGTGACACTGCTCAAGGTGCTACTAAACCTGCTGTTGTTGAAACTGGTGCTACAGTTTATGTACCATTGTTTATTGAAAACGGTGAAAAAATTAAAATTGATACTCGAACTGGTGAATATTTAGGTAGAGCACAATAATATTAAAAGTGTCAACTGTTTGTTGACACTTTTTTATAATTATTAAACCTATATTTATGACTTGTTAAGGAAATTTTCTATAAATAATAATGAAAAACAAATGGATAACTATTGAAGGTGCTAATAAATAAGAGGGATAAAGAGTTTTTCCCTAAGCCTCCATATTTTCACTCTTTTTCGCATAGCTCAAAAGTTGAAAAGGAAAGTTCGGCTAAAAGGGAAATTCCTCTTTACTATAAAGAGTTTTTCCCTAAGCCTCCATATTTTTGTGTCTGTTTACTCAGTAATATTTTTTCTTTACTGACTTTCAGCACCTTAGTAACTATTTAATATAGCATTTTTCTTATAAGTAAATGATTTGTTACGAATATGGAACTTTGTTTTTTCTACTCAAAATCAAAAGCAAATTATATTTGTATTAAAAAATTTTAATAAAAATTATGTTATATTTTATTATGAAATAAATGTGACACTATTGTTTAGAGAGGGTTTTAAATGAAAATAAAACATACTGATTCAGAAATTAATAATTTTAGATTTGGCGCAGATATGCTAAAGAAAAACGACGATGAAATTTTAGCTGCAATACGTTATATGGTTGATTTAAATCAAATCTATAGTGCAGCTATTAAAGAAATAAGTACTAAACTTGAAATTTTAGATAACGAGTTTAGTGTTAGATATGATCATAATCCTATTCATCATATTGAGTCACGTTTAAAAAAGCCATACAGTATATTAGAAAAACTAGAAAGAAAAGGTTTTGAAAAGAATATTGAAGCAGCAACAGATCATTTAAATGACATAGCAGGAATACGTGTTATTTGCAATTATATAAAAGACATATATGATGTAGCAGATTTTTTACTTAGACAAGATGATGTTACATTGATTAATAGAAAAGATTATATCGAAGAACCTAAAGCAAATGGTTATAGAAGCTTGCATATAGTTGTTACTGTACCAGTTTTTTTATCAACTGAAACAAAGCTTGTACCAGTTGAAGTCCAACTTAGAACTATTGCTATGGATTTTTGGGCTAGTTTAGAGCATAAACTCGAATACAAATCTAAAAATGAAGACAAAGAAGATATAAGAATTGAACTTTTAGAATGTGCTAAAAGTGCATCAGAGCTTGATATTAAAATGCAAAATTTATATTTTAAAATTCACGAAAATGATAACTAGTATTAATTTCTGCTCATTAATATATATAATTTCTTACTTAAATTATAATTTGTCTTTATTGTTTATATAAATAAAATGTGATATAATGTACATATAATATATAAGTTTTATAATTGGGTTTAATTTGGAGGCTTTATGCGTTTTATTAATTATATTTTAAGTATTCTTTTTATAATTATGTTAGTTTTAACTTATGTAATTAGTGGTGAAATAGATTATTTTATGGCTGACAATAATGAAAATTTACAAACATATATAGAAGGTGTTAAGTTTCGTGTGTCCTCAACAGTGGGAGGAAACGAAAGATCTTCTATTGTGTTTATTTTTGATGATGATGTAGAAATTGATGAGGAAATTACCATATATAGAAGCAAATACTCCTTTGATGATGCATACAGAGATGGTGAAGGAGTTAAATTTGTAAATAGTAGTGAGATTTTAGAAGGTACATATTATTTTGTGGTTGAAGTGTTTACAGAAAAAGGTGGGAAGTACATTATTCCTAAAAAGGTTGTCGTAGAGAACGGTGTGCCTATTGATATTAAGATTAGCCTAGATGATTCTTTAAAATTTTCAAAACTTAAATATATAAACGTTACTAAAACACCTACAATTAAACAATATATTATAAATTCAAAGTTTTCTATTGAAGGAACTGTTGTAAATTTAGTCTTTGAAGAAATGTCGATTTCTATAACTTATGATGAATTTGCTATGTATGGCTTAAGAACTTTAGTTAGAAATGATAGTAAAGAGTTTGAGCCTATCTTTAATGGGGATATAATTACCGAAAATCATAAAAATACAAAATTGTATATTGAAAATCGTCAAATGGCTATTAGGACTTTCGTTTCTAATATGCAAGTCAATGATGGAATTGAAAACTATGGTAGATTTGGTCATTTTTTCACAAAAGATACCTCAAATGATATTTTAATATCAAATGAGGCTGAAAAATCTTTTGATTATTTTTGGAATAATGTAAACGATGATTTGACATCAAATGGATATGGACTTGTACCTAGTTTTGCAACAAATACATATCTAGGTGATACTACTGATATAAATTCTATAGCATATTCACTTATTTCTACGATTGTTGGTATAGAAAATGGCTGGGTTGACCCTTATTTAGGTTTTCAAAGGGTGGTAGGTACTTTAAGCACTATAGAAAATTTAAGCTCACATAATGGTGCTTACTATAGTAAGTATTACGTTGAAACAGGTGAGGCAGTACCTAATCAAAATGTGAATTTAACCGACACATCACAACTGTTAACTGCTATTTTAATTGCAGGTAGTTATTTTGGTGGTGATATAGAAAATGAAGCTATTGAAATATGCAAAAAAGTTAAATGGAATTTTTATTTTACAGGGGAAGATGGTAAATATTTTTATAATGAATATTCAGTTGATAACGGTTATTTTAATATGATTAAAAAATATGAAGGTCAGTTACTTGTATATATTTTAGCAGAAGGTTTTTCTGAAGGTAGCATAGGGTTTAATTCCTACTACTCTATGGAAAGACATGAAGGCACCTATGGTGGTTTTGATAATTTTGTTCATACATGGGATGGTTCTTTAGTAGGTCATTTATATGCACAATCTTTTGTGAATTTTAAAGATTTAATAGATCAAAAAGGAATGGATTGGTATAATAACTCTAAAGTTGCCACTTATTCTTCAAAAGCATTTAGTGATAGTAAAATAGAAGAATACCCAAGCTATGCTATAGGCTGGGGGCTTAGTTCTTCTGATATGAGAGATGGCTATGTTTCTAATCATGGTTCAGCACCTTCAGGATATACAAATAGTATTCATGTATATGATGGAACTGTTCCAGTATATTCATCTTTAAGTAGTATTAACTTTTATCCAGAAGCGGCTATTATTGCCTTAAGAAACTACGGTAATATGAAGTTTTTAAAAGGTAATTACGGACTTTATTCTGCTTTTGATGTAACAGATAATTGGACATCTGCCAGCTATAATGCTCCCGAAAAAGGTCTAACACTTACTATGTTTGCAAACTATAAAAGTGATATGATTTGGAAATTATCTATGGAAAATGAATATATAATTACAGGGCTTGAAAAATTAGGATTCCAAAAATATTCGTATGACACATTATCATCAACTACAGTTTTAACAAGCCTAAGTGATGTATATAATAGTGATACTGATGAGTCTGAAATTGAGCCAGAAGCGTTAGAAGTAACGGAAGAATAAATAACTATAAATAGTGTTTGTTTGGAGCAATAGGACTAGTGAAAAAATTCCTAAAATTTGGAATGTACTATAAGCAAATTTTAGTTAGAAATTAATGGGGATAACCCTATTTTATAAATATTACAAATAATTTATAAGCTATTGATATGGTAAAGATAAAAGAAGTGGTAATAACTTAAGCCAATATTGCCATTAATTTTATGTTTTATATACAATAGCTTTTATTAATTAAGGAAGGATTTTATATTTTGAAAATTAGTGATGAGATTTTACTTAGTATTGAAAAACCTGCAAGATATGTGGGTAATGAAATAAATGCTGTAAACAAAGATATTGATGAGGTTGATATACGTTTTTGTTTTTCGTTTCCTGATGTTTATGATATTGGTATGAGTCATATAGGTACTCAAATTTTATATTTTATGCTTAACGAAAGAGAAGATACTTTTTGCGAAAGAGTTTTTGCACCTACAAAAGACCTTGAAGACATTTTAAAAGAAAAAAATGAAAAATTATTTTCTATTGAGACTGGTTCATCTTTAGATGAATTTGATTTTCTTGGCTTTACTTTACAATATGAGTTATGCTATACAAATATTTTAAACATATTAAATCTTGGTGGAATAGAGATTTTAAATAAAGATAGAGATGAAAATGCTCCTTTTGTTATAGCAGGTGGGCCTTGTGCATACAACCCACAGCCTTTAGCTAATTTTGTTGATATGTTTTACATAGGTGAAGGTGAAGTTAAAATTTATGAAATTATGGATTTATATAAAGAGCATAAAAAAAATAAAGGTTCAAGAAATGAATTTTTAGAAAAGGTATGTCAAATTGAAGGCGTATATGTACCGAAGTTTTATGAAGAAATATATAATGATGATAATACTATAAAAGAACATAAAAAAACTTTTTATAAAGCTCCTGATGTCGTTAAAAAGGTTATTGTTGATGATTTGGATACTGTTTTTAAACCTTCAAAACAACTTATGCCTTTACTTGAGATGGTACATGATAGAGCTACTGTTGAAGTGTTCAGAGGGTGTATAAGAGGTTGCAGATTTTGTCAAGCAGGTTATGTATATAGACCTACTAGAGAAAAATCTAAAGATACGGTTATTCAATCCTGTTGCGATTTAATTGAGTCTACGGGATATGAAGAAGTGTCACTTGTTTCTTTATCTACTTCTGACTATAGGGATATTAAAAACTTAGCCGATGATTTAATAGATAAACTTAAAGATGAAAAGGTTAATATTCAACTACCTAGCTTAAGAGTTGATGCTTTTAATCTCGATTTAATGCAAAAAATTCAAGAGGTTAGAAAATCAAGTTTAACTTTTGCACCTGAAGCTGGTACACAAAGAATGAGAGATGTAATTAACAAAAATATTTCTGAAGATGAAATACTTAATGGTTGTAAAATGGCCTTTGATGGTGGGTGGAGAAGAGTTAAGCTTTATTTTATTATTGGACTACCAACGGAAAAACAAGAAGATTTAACTGGTATAGTTGAACTTAGCGAAAAGGTAGTACATAAATTTTTTGAAATTCCAAAACCTGATAGAGGTATACCAGTAAGTATCGTAACTAGTACATCTTGCTTTATTCCTAAAGCTTTTACTGCTTTTCAATGGCATGGGCAAGATACATATGAAGTATTTATGGAAAAGCAAAGACATATTAAAAAAACTTTTAAAGCTAGACAAGTTAAATATAACTATCACGATGCAGGACAAAGCTTAATAGAAGGTATTTTAGCTCGTGGAGATAGAAAAACAGGACAAGTTATTCTCAATGCATATAATTTAGGTGCAAGATTTGATGGTTGGAGTGAACATTTTAGTTATGATTTGTGGCTTAAGGCTATTGAGATGGCAGGTTTATCACTTGACTTCTATACAACGCGTAACCGTTCATTTGAAGAAGTTTTACCTTGGGATATAATTGATATTGGTGTTAAAAAATCATTTTTTATAGAAGAAATGGAAAAAGCCTTAGGTAATACTACTACACCTAATTGTCGTGAAAAATGTGTAAACTGCGGTGCTGCAAAGTTTGGTGGAGGTGTGTGCTTTGAGAAAAAAATATAGACTAAAATTTTCTAAGATTGATAAAATGAAATTTATAGGTCATCTTGATTTACTTAAACTTTTACAAAGAACTATAAATAGAGCTAAATTGCCTATTGCATATTCAGAAGGGTTTAATCCTCATCAGCTTGTAGCTTTTGCACAACCATTATCACTTGGTTATGAGACTGTTGGAGATTATTTTGATATTGTTTTAGAAAATGAGCTTGATATTAATTTTGTTATTAAATCTTTAAATAAAGTTATGCCTTGTGGTATGTTTGTTACAAGTGGTAAAATATATGACCAATATGAAAAAAATTCTGCTGCTCTTCTTATTGCATCTGATTATAAAATAAGTTTTCCTTTAGATTTCAATTTAAGTGATGTTTTAAAGATTTTTAATCGTGAGGAGATACTTTATACTAAAATAAGCAAAAAGGGTGTAGAAAAGGTAATAAACGTAAAAGAAGATATCTATGAAATAAAGCAATTAAGTGAAAATGTTATTGATGTTAAAATCGCTTCTGGAAGTATAAAAAATTTAAAGCCAGAGATTATAATTGAAATAATTTGTAAGGAACTTAAGGTTGAAATCGATATAAATAAAGTTCATATTACACGACTTGAAATGTATATGTTTGATTGTAACGAAAAATTAATAAGACTTAACTAAGGTGATGTATGAAAAAACTTTTAATTGATACTTATACTAATAAAGTTAAACTTGTACTTTTAGAAAATAACGAAATAATTGATGTATCTATTCTTGATAAAAGTAACCCTAATATAGTTGGCAATATATATTTAGGTAGAGTTGAAAAAATAGTAAATAAACAATTTTGTTTTGTTAAAATTGGAGAAAATCAAAACTGTTTTATTGATATGAAAGATAGTAAAGAATCTATATTTAAAGAAAAAAATATAACTGAAGGTAGTAAGATAATAGTTGAAATAGTTAAAAATAGTACTCATGATAAAGTTGCTAAAGCTACTACTGAATTTACTTTATGGAATAAAGGGTTTTTACATTTTTTCCAAAAGAGGCAAAAAGAAATACGTATTTCAAAATCAATTAAAAGCAAAGTAGAAAGGGAAAGACTTAAAGGTTTTTATGAGTTTTTACAAGACGGTCATTGCTTGCTTTTTCGGACAGCTAGTTCTAATAAAAATATAGATGAAATAAAAGCAGAATATGATTTACTTGTAAATAAAATGAACAAATTAATAGAAAATACAAGTTATTTATTTCCACCAACATTATTAATTGAAAATGCAATATCTAAAGAAATATATAATAAAGCAATAGATGTTAATGAAATAATAACAAATAGTAACGATATATATGAAATTTTATTAGAAAAAATGGAAGATAAAAAACTTACTTTAAGTAATGATATGGTTATTGATTTTACTATACAAGATAAGATTGAAAAACTTTTTAATAAAAAAGTATGGCTAAAGTCAGGTGGTTATATTTATATTGAAGAAACAGAAAGTGCTGTTTTTATTGATGTAAATTCTGGTAAATTTATTGGTGCTAAAAACCAAGAAAAGGCAAGTTTAAAAACAAATATCGAAGCTTTAGAAGTATCCTTTAAAGAAATACGTTTACGAAATTTATCGGGTATAATTTTAATTGATTTAATAAATTTAAGTGATAAGGAAAATATTGTTTTTTTAGAAAGTAAAATAAGGGAACTGTTAAAGTTTGATAGCAAGCAAATGTCCTTTGATGCTTTGACAAATCTTTTTCTTTTGCAACTTACACGTAAAAAAGATTTAGGTTCTTTAAAGGAAATGAATACAAAAAAATGTCCAAACTGTAATGGGCAAGGTTATGTTTTTGATATTAATTTTTTGTGTGATAAAATTTTTCGTAAATTTTTTTGGTATGGCGAAAATACTACAAATAAGAAATTTGCTATATATGTAAGTGAATGTACTGGAATGTCTCTTAAAAAAGAAAATTTATTTTTACTAGATATTGTGAAAGAAAAATTTGGTTTTGAAATAGAGATTATAATTGATAAAAACTTTTATAATGATTTTTATGAAATCAAGGTTTTAGGTTAAAACTTTAAAATATTTATATATATTTACTAAAAACTTGTTTAAATTTTAATTTTGTGGTAAACTATTATAGTACTTTATGTATCGAAGAATGTATTTGAATACCAACCACCCTAATTTCAAATTATTTCTTCGAAAGCTGTAAAAAAATAATTTATTATTTTTTTACAGCTTTTTTAGATTTAAATTAAATTTTAAAATAATTGGCAAAGCCTAAAATACACTATTTTTTTGTCATAATGTATGGTCAAGAAGTCCTAAGAAATGCAAAGTATGTTTCATGTTAAAATTCAATTTTCTCAATAGTTTTGTAAAATTCTAATACAAACTCAAAATCTAAATCAACAAGGTCAGCAATTTCCAATATACTCCTTTTGCCATCAGTATAAATTTGTATTGCTTCAATTTTTGTATAAACATCAGGGTATATTTTCGGATCCCAATATAAATCGTATTTTGATAAATAAAGAGGCCCTTTAAATTTAAAAGTAGGTATATAATCATTTTCATAAACGTTAATTATTTTTTCTATTAGTTCTATCGAAAGTTTTAATTGCTCGTAATTTACAAATGGCAACGTTGCAAAATTCAAAAAATGGCACATTGCAAAAGAAAAAATCAAATTTTCATATTTTTGACAAACGCCTGAAATGGCAAAAAGACGCCATTTCCACAGTTTTGTCAAAAGTCGCAAAGCCGTTGTTTTGTAAAGAACCCGACGAACAAGGGCGACGAAGTCGTTTTCACGTAGTGAAAATTCCGATATGAAAATGG
>JBKECM010000127.1:0-3496 GCA_047974615.1 Lachnospirales bacterium | reverse complement strand
ACCCAAATATCACACTTTTCTGTTTCTTTACAATAGCTTTCTTCACCTTCCTCTGCAACTCTTACCTTTGCAACTATTTTACCGTTGTCAAAAATTCTTGCCTCTACTGTCCATTTCATAACTTTCCTAATCCTCCATTTTTTCTAAATCAACAACATTACTTAATACATTCCAACTTATCTTCAACCTTTGATATAGCTCCAACTTTAACCCCTTGCAAAAAAATGTAAGATGCCATTTTTTCGTTAAACAAGGCAGTAGACATCTCTTTAGCAAAAGTATCACTTAACTTTTCTTCCTTTTCCATATTAATTTCACCCCCTTTTTTTTATTAATTTTACTTGCCGTTTACTAACTTCCACCAATATGTTACAATTTCTTTATAGGCTTTGCAGAGCCTAAATTTTAAAGAAAGGAGCAACAATAGATGATTGATATTTACGAATTACTTTCTGCTTCTAACACTGAAAATCTTAATACATTTTTAGAAGAAGTTAAAAATAAATCTGACGACGAATCTGAATTAGAATCAAAAATCCGCGTACAAAAAGCACTTATACGTTATTCAGGATTACTAATTGAAAACTACCACAACGCACTAAAAACTGAATTAGCTAAACATGATATTGAGATTTAAGGCTTTCAGAAGCCTTGATAAAAGCTAATTCTTCTAAAGTTAAAGACCGTTTATTTTTTTGAATAGTCTTTAACTTTTTTTCTATTCTTGGATGTTTTCTTACTTTCATTCTATCACCTCTTTTCCGTATTTCAACAAAAAGTGTCATTTTCCCACCGTAGTGGGTCAATTGTTGTTTTTGTTAAGCGAATAGTTCTTCTAAAGTCGTATCAACTCCTAAAATTTCCTTGATTTTTGCTGCTTCTTTTAAATTAAATTCTGATTTACCATTTAATTTTTGATTAACTGTAGAAGGAGCTAAAGAAAGTACTTTAGCTAAATCTGACTGCTTTAAGCCTTTTCTTTTCATTTCTGCCATTACATTTCTATACATTATTTTCGCCCTTTCTCTAATATGAATTTTTGTATTAACTGTATTATAATATAAAAATTCATATTGGTCAAGTCTTTTTTTGAATTTTCGTATTTTTTTATTGACATATACGAATTTTGATGTTATTCTTGAAATAATTAAGAAAGGAGATTTAAATGAATATAGAAGATGAATTAAAAATATTAATAAACGAAGAATACGGAAGTTTGAAAAATTTTGCAAACATAATTGAATTACCTTATTCAACTGTTGATTCCGTTTTTAAAAGAGGATTTATGAATACGGGTATGTCTAAATTAATACCAATTTGCAGAGAATTAGATATTAGCTTAGATGCACTCGTTGTTGGATTAATAAAAGATAACTTTGAATATGATAATAGTGATATTTTGCACATAGACTCAAGTTGGTTTAAGGATGAAATTCCTAAAAATGAAATTAAATCAAATGTTAATGCTACTCAGAACCATTTTACTGAACTATGTAAACTAAATGAGCAAGGCAAAGAAAAAGTATATACATACACTAAAGATTTAGTTGATAGTACAAATTATGAAATTTACAAAGAACCAACTCCACATTACCACTTTATTAAAATTCCATTATATGAAGAAATAAAAGCAAGTGCAGGGCTTGGTAGCTACTTAGATGAACGAGTAAAGCCAACAATGACAGACTTTAAATCAACAGAAGTTCCCTATGGAGCAGACCACGCACTATACATAAAAGGAAATAGTATGGAACCATTAATAAAAGATGGCCAACTTGTTTTTGTAAATAAGCAACCTAGTATTAATTTTGGGGAAATAGGCATCTTCATTTATAATGACGAAGTATATTGTAAACGCCTCATTAAAGAAGGCAAAAAAATATTGTTACGTTCCGAAAATACGGAATACACCGATTTAATTATAGACAGTACTTACCCCCTTGTTACGGTAGGGAAAGTATTATTTTAGAAAAGAATACAAAAATACGTAAATAATATTATTTATGTAGATTTTAGTTAATAATGTTTAACGTGGGTTTATGTCATTTTTAAAGTGAAAAAAGCAATATAAACTGTTCAAATGAAAATCATTTAGAGTTTTAAATTAAATAATGCACATATAAAAGTATAATTACAAAAATTATCATATAATAGGAGGAAAAACATTATGTCAACTGATTTTGCAAACCAACTAGAAACACTATCGGAACGAATTAAGAAAACTTTAAACAGCATTAAAACAGAAGAAGCTACTAAAATGTCATTTATTATCCCATTTTTTCAAATACTCGAATATGACGTTTATGACCCTACAGAATTTATACCAGAGTTCACTGCAGATATAGGTATAAAAAAAGGCGAAAAGGTTGACTATGCAATAATGTTAAACGACAAACCTTTAATACTTGTAGAAGCTAAATCTTGCCATGAAAAACTTGATAGACATGCAGAACAATTATTAAGATATTTCGGATGTACAGAAAGTAAATTTGGGATATTAACAAATGGTATTATTTACAGATTTTATACAGACTTAGAAGATAAAAATGTCATGGATCCTACTCCATTTCTAATTGTAGACATGATGAATTTAAAAGAAAGCACAGTTTCGCAATTATCTAAATTTAAAAAAAGTAATTTTGATGTAAATGCTATACTAAATTCTGCTGAAGAACTTAAGGTTCTAAATAAAATCAATACCCTTCTTACACAAGAATTTGATAACCCTTCAGATAATTTTGTTAAATATGTTTTAAATGAAGTTTATGACGGTGTAAAAACCCAAACTGTCGTAGATAAATATAAACCAATTGTAAAAAAATCCTTCAATAACTTTATTACTGAACTTATGAACTCGAAAATTAAAACCGCCTTTACTCCACCTGTTGTCGAAGAAACTATAATTATTGAAAATGAAGAAATCCAAGATTTACAAGATGTAAGTAAAATATTTACTTCACAAGAGGAGCTAGATAGCTTTTATATTATAAAAAGCATATTAGCCGAAAAATCTCTTTCGAATAGAATAATTTATAAAGATACAGAAAGTTATTTTGGAATACTTTTTGATAATAATATACGTAAATGGATTTGTAGACTTTATCTAAGTGACTCAAGAAGAGCTATCGTGTTTAACAACTCTGAAAATACTAAAAAGATTTATCTTGATTCTCTTGACGATATTTACAAATATAAAAACACCCTATTTGAAATAGTAGATAATTTTATTAAATAATTTTCCAAATATTTAATACATAAAACAAAAAAAGACCCTCAACTGTTGGAAGCAGTCAAAGGTCAATCTTAGATACTATTCGGAATTAACAACCGATATAATACACTCTTATCAAGATAATTATATCATTTTTTCGTTAATTCTGCAATAGGTTTATTTACTATACTCTTTTTACAGAATTGGAAGGTGATAAAAATGAAAAATCCTAACGGATATGGAACCGTTACTAAACTGTCCGGTAATAGACGAAACCCCTTTGTG
>JBKECM010000132.1:0-2176 GCA_047974615.1 Lachnospirales bacterium | reverse complement strand
TGCGACGCTATATCGGAAAATAGAAGAATATAAACTATAAGTTGCTCACCTTCTCATATTGAGCTTAAAGCCTATCTTTTTGCCATGAGTGGTCGGAAGATTAATCTTCCGACCACTCATGGGAACAATCCACCCCGAAAAAATATCAATAAAAGTTATTAAACAGTTAATCAATTTAAAGAAATTGAAATATCTTGTTTTTTACTTGTATCGTTTAATGCCAACTTTAAAGTCTTCTTTTCTGCAAATTTAGCTGGTTTACTTTTCCGCAATGACGACAGTAAATTTATATTTTACTGTCGTTGCTGGACAATAAACAATATAATTATAATCATCACACTTTTTATACCATACAGTATATTGAAAATTTGTATATACACCAGTTTTCAAAAACCGAACTGTTCCGACACCATTAACAATACTAAAACTCAATCCACCTCCAACACCTTGATAGGTTACTTTTGTTCCGGCACCAAAAGTTATTGTTTCTGTTTCTCCCAAATTAATAGTTTTATCCACATTGTAGATATTAGGTCCTATATCACAAGGACACTCATATGGTTGGTCAGGTGTTATGTTACCTTTTGTTTGATGAATATTTTGTATAGCAAGACTATCTTTTTCTACATAATATTCATAAATAACTTTTTGTTGGTTTGCGATCTCTTCAGCATTGTTGTTTTCGGCATATTCTTCATTCACACTATTATTGCAACTTGTAAAAAGGGCAATACTCAATAAAAAATAGATAAATACTTTTAATTTTTTCATGACTAATAAGTTTAAGTTAATAATTCACATACAGACGATAACTGTATAAAATTACAATCAAATTAACTTAAATGCAAGTTTTTTTAACTGATTTTTGATGATAAATTAACAAGTTAATAAAGATTTGTCATTAGTAGCTCTCTTGTTTCAGAATACGAAAAGATATTGCCATAATAACTTCGAACTAAATATATTAAATACTAAATATTCATCTATAAACAATAACCCATACGGTCACACCAGTCCTGAAAGGATTGGAACGGACTAAGCCTATTTGCCTTCTCTTCAATCTCAATCGGATAAGGGATCAATGTGGAATCTATTTTCATTACTGTATCAAGTTTTGTATTCTATAATAGAATCCCTGATTTTTATTGAAAAAAGCTGCAAATGTTCAGATACGAGTTCATTTGAGGTTGGTGAAATTATAAATAAATAGCCCCATGCTTTCGCACAGGGACTATTTAGCAACTATAATAAAAAACACTAGATTTTAGCTCACGCTAAAGTAATATTTACTTGTACCAGAGTAGTTGATTGATGCATATATCATGATCAATTTATTTTATCTTAATAAACAAAATAAGATTGTTTTAGTTTAGCCGATGTATTCTATTTCTAGCATTATAAAAGAATAATTAACAAAATTACCTTATTTATAACCTGTCAAAATAACAATAATTTTAAATTGTTTTTTACCTTTGTTTAATTCGCAATAAGGAAATTACTCTTTTTGTATTAATTTAACTATATATAAAACATTATGTTACATGAATTTACGCTTTCGAGGGGGAGAGCTATGATCAACTTCACGTTGAAATATTGTGATACCAAACAAAAGTTACTCAATAGTTATGGCTTTAGACGTGTCGTAGAGTCTTTTATTAAGCAAGTGTTAAAAAAAGATGAAGTCGTAATTTACGATTTCTATATCGATCATTTTGGAAACGAAGATGAATTAGTCGACTCGTTTGTAGAAGTGTTTAAACTGCTTACAGTTTTCGAAGTAAAGGAGGTCGTGGCAGTGGACAATAAATATTCAAAATTCTTTGAAGATAAAGACTTGTTTATCGAAGTAACCGAATTGCTGTTTGCTTATTGGAAAAAGTTGGAGCGTTATACAATAGTAAGAAACACCCGGCTTGGTGAGGGATTACAAAATGTACGTTTCATACAGGCAAACGACATGTTCAACGAGTTGGTTTTGTCCACAGGACGCAGAATTCAAACCACGGTAAACGGACATGAGACCCGCATTTTCCGTCAATCAGTAGCCGGAGCAAATGCTGGTCTGACATTGAACGACGTAAGCTGGAACTGTCCGATGGAATATAAAGGATTAACCTCTATTCCATTTATAAGCACAGTTGTGTTTCAACCCCCATACATATCGTATACAAAGAGA
>JBKECM010000065.1:0-7949 GCA_047974615.1 Lachnospirales bacterium | reverse complement strand
TAAGCACTTAGCAAAAGTAGACTTTCCACTCCCGTTATGTCCAAGTATTGCAACAAACTGACCATCTTCTATATTAATATTTACAGATTTCAAAGCTTGTACAACTTCTCTTTCGCCTTCTCAAGATTCTTTTATATATTCAAAGGACAAATTCTCACTTTTAATCATATTGCCTCCAAAAAACTAAGTTACATTCAATATTATTAATTTAAAAAACTCATAATATCAATAGCTTTTTATATTGTAGCACATATTATTATTTTTTTCTATATTTTCATATATTTTTTTAAAAAATTAAATATTCATATATCATTATTACAAAATGCAATAATGTAAAGATTTATTTATAAATCATAGCCTACCCAAAATATGAGGCAACTTTGCATATTTCAAGAAATGGAAATGGATTTTTCTATATTTTGCAATGAATCTATTTAGATGTTACAAATTCCATCAAGTTTTTTCATTCTTCCATTTTTTTGATTTTTAGCAATAAAAAAAGGTAAAACTATAAGTTTATACCTTTTTTCTAGGATAGTGCTGTCAAAAGTTAGAAAAAAATTAATTTAGGACTTTTTCAGCACCCTCATCTCACTATTTTTGCTTACTTTCCCACTACTATAACTTTTTTCTTTTTGACTCTATCAGCACCTTCCTTAAGGAATATTTTAACACATTTTATGCCTTTTGTATATGACATCATTTTCAAACAATAATCTTAACAAAAAAAGGGGGTATCCCCCCCCTTATAGTTTCAAAACCTATTTACCAGACTTTATCTTGTCCATTCCTTCTTTCCACATATCTCTAAATTCACGGATAAGATCAGTAGCTTCCATAAGTTTGTTTATATCTTTTTTAATATTGGCTTCCATCAAAAGCTCATAAATATATTGATATAGACTATACATATTTTTAGCAACTTCTGTATCTGTTTTTAACGTAACTTGTAATTCACGAACTATGTCTTGTATACGTTGTAGCAATCTATTTGATTCTTCATAATTTTTATTCTTTATAGCAACTTCTGCTTGATTACAAAATTTAATAGCACCTTCATAAAGCATAAGCGTCAATTCAAATTTACTAGCAGTGTTAATCGCGTTATTTGCATAAGCAGCATAAGGATTTTTCATAATTACCTCCTGTTATTATAAGCCTTAATATAATTTAAAGAAGACCTGCATCTTCCAAAATCTTTGCTAATTTATCTAATGATTTTTCATCAGGTATTTCTAAAATAACTTCTTCACTATCTTTGTCAACAACTTTAATCATAAGTTGATGAGTTTTTTCGTGAATGTCATATTGAAGTGAGTGATTTGTGAGCTCTAGCTTTTTATTAATCTCATTCATTTTTTGTCTATTTTCATCTTCTTCAAGCTTATCACCATCAGATGAAGTTGCAATTTCCGTAGCATTTGATGTTTTAGTAACTTTATCAGTTTTTGTTTCAATAGAATTTTTCACTTCTGGAGTTGTATTCATTTTTTCCTTAGTTGAAAAATTATCATTTTTAACTGTTTTTATATTAGTATTCAATTCCATTTTCATAAATTTTCACTCCTTTAACTTAATATAAATTACGCTTTACTTTCAAATGTAGATACGTCATTTTTAGCATAAGCACTAAATTTTTGACGAGTTTTTCGAGATTGTTTTAAAGTTCTTATCTTTTCAGTTAAAAAATCTTTAAATTCTTTTTTTCTAGGCTCAAAAGTCAAATCAATTTCATATATTTTTTTTGCAATTTCTTTTAAATTAGCATCAAATATTGGTTCACTAGGGTGCATAGCTCTCATTTCATCATCGATACTATAAACTTTAGCAAAAATTTCTTTACGTTTAGTAAAAAGTGCATTAAATTTATTTATATTTGATTCCATATCATCAGTAAATGTTAAATTTTCAGTAATTTTCAAAATTTCTAATAAATGTTCTGCTTTTTTTTCATAAAGTTTATTTATATCCATAGTAACCTCCAACTTTCACAAGGACAGGCAAGATACCTGTCCTTATAATATATAAAATATTTTTTCAAAAGTCAAGTATAATTTACATTATACCAAAGAACATTTTAAAATTAACCTGTAAATGAAGAAATATATGACATATCAGAGTTAGAAGCAGTAATTGCTTCTTCCATGGCAGCAAACATCTTATAATAATATGTTTCTTTATCTGCTAAATAATCAGCAAGGTCAGACAATTCAGTATCATATTTAGCTATTTTTTTAGAAAGAGTATTTTCTGTAGTAAGAACAGTATTTTCAAAACCAGCATATTCAGAAATATAACCAGTAGTACCAACAGCATCAGTAATAGCATCATTTACAAGTTCCATAATACCTTTATTTGTTGTTTTACCATTAGTTGTTGTACCAGAACTTGTAAATAAAGTAGCTACGTCCGCACCACGCTCTTCAATAGCAGATTTAAGCTTATCTTCATCTATTTCAAGTTGTGCACCTTTTGTATAGTCACCAGTAGAAATACCAAGTTCATATAAATACATTTTAGAACCATCAGCTAAAGTAACAGGTGTATTCATAGCCTCACGCAACTTACTAGTAAGTTTTTGAAGATTAGCATCACGATTTAAAACACCAGTCTTAGCAGCAGCTTCATACTTTTCGATTTCAGTATCACTCATGGCACTTTTTTCATCATCAGTTAAAGGCTCATAGTATGTGTAAGAACCGTACTTAGTTCTAGTTTCACTAGTAGCATTTTGTAATTCAGCTATCATAGTGTTATATTCATTAACAAAGTTTTTAATATTGTCAAAAGCACTAGTTGCATTAGTCTCAATAGAAACTTCAAACGTTGTACCAGCCGTTGCCTTACTTACATCGTAAGTTACGTTATCATAAGTTATAGAGTTTCCAGTATTAACCATTTGAACGCCATCAATTTTAACGATAGAGTCTTGAGCAGCTTGAGTTGCAGCACCATCAACATCGATATTGAAGTTACTAAAGAATGATGATGCATCTCCACCAAAAGTAATATCTGCAGTAGCCCCTGAATCAGTAGAAGCAATAGAGAAGTTGCCTGTAATGCTATCGTAAGCCATAGAAACGCCAGCACCAGATTTATTTATTTGATTCATAGCATCATCAATAGTTGTAACAGATGAGTCAAAAGAGAATGACTTGCCATTAATTGTAAAGTCTATATTTCCAGTAGAACCAAAAGCTTCACTTAAAGTTTGACTTTTATTTAAAGTGTTAGATGCTTGATAAGAAGGAATACCTAAATCTAAGGCTTTTTTACTACCTTCTAAAGTAGCAGTTCTCACTTCAGAAAATTCATCTAGATCATCATTAAAAAGACTTACTTTAATTTCTTTATCTGTAGTGTTATAATCAGAAGTCATAATGATATTTCCACTTTTGTCTACACTAGCAGCTAAACCATCAATACTATTATCAGATAAAGAGCTGTTAATTTCACTAACTAATTCGTCTTTAGTTTTAAAAGTACCGTCTTCATTCATAGTCTTAAGTTCGATGTCAGTTCCACCAACACTAAGTTTAAAAGTTTTATCTTCTTTAAATTTGCCATCAGCATCAACAGCTAAATCACTTGATGAAAAAGCAGTTGTGCTATTTTGTGAAGAAGTAAACCCAGAAAAACTAATACTACCACCAACACCTTCAGCAGTAGCTAAAGAAACTTTGTTTTCAGAATCAACTGTAAATTGAACTTTTGGGCTACCATTGTAGCTACCATATTTATCTGTAAGTTTTTGTTGTACTATTTCTTGTAACTTTTGACCTTTTTCTGTGTCAGTTCCAGCAGCCTCAAGTGCAGCAACATCTTCTTCAGAAAAAGTAACCTTAGTAGAGGTACCATTAAATTTTACGTTAAAGTAGTCACCTTCTTTAATTGAAGAAAAATCTACACTTTCATTACCTTGGATAGTACCTTTAACAGCTTCACTACTTACTCTTTTTTCACCTTGTGCAGTTTGAACAACTTCAACAGAACGAGTACCAGTAGTAGCATTATAACTAGCCTTAGCAGAAACACCTGTACTTGTAGAACCACCAGAAGTAACCGTAGCAGTATTAGAGCTGTATGCACTTGAACTTCTCATATTAGTAACAGAACTTGCGCTAGTAAAACTTAAAAACTTATTTTGAAAAGTTTTTACATTATTACCTATACTTCTCATAGCAGTTTGTTTCCACTCTAAAAGTGTTTTTTGTTTATAAACTTTATCTTTTTTTGCTGATTCAGCAGTCATAAGCTGCTCAACTAAAGATTCAACGTCGATACCTGATGAACCTGTATATCTTATTTTATTTGAATAACTAGACATATGTCATTCCTCCCGTATTAAAAACTAAGTTTAATTTATATTTTTTAAATTCACATTAATATGAATTTCATTTACTTTTTTATCGGCATACAACTAAAAATATATTAGCTTTTTTTTAAATTTTTTTAAGTTTTTATTTTAAAGTACTTATTTTTAAAAACTAAATACAAATAAGCGATTTTTATATTTAGTCATTTTAAAATCAATAGTATAATATATATTAATATAACAAATTGGAGGTGCATTTTGCCAAATTTATTTAAAACCCTAAATATTTTAAATAAGTATACATTATCTATTCTTTTACTATTAAGTTTTTCCACATATTTCATTTATGAAAAAAAACCTGAAACTAAAGAAACCTTTGCTATCGCGGAAGAAGAACAAAAAACTATATTTATTGATGTAGGTCATGGTGGCTCTGACCCGGGTTATGTCAAAAAAGTTAGCGGTAAGGAAATTTATGAAAAAGATATTAATTTAAAAGTAGCAGAATATCTAGTTACATATTTACAAGAACTTGGTTATAAAACAGAAATAAATAGAACGACAGATACTGCCCTTGCATCAACAAAAAATGGAGATATGGCAAAAAGAGTTACGCAAATAAATAGTAATGAAAATAGTATTTGTGTATCAATACATCAAAATTCTTTTACAAACAGCTCTGCACAAGGTGCACAAGTTTTTTATCATACAAAGAGTAAAGAAGGTAAACTACTAGCAGCAGCTATACAAAAATCTTTAAAAGAAAATGCTCATTGGGGTAACAAAAAAAATATTTCACCAAACAAAGATTATTATATGTTACGTAAAACAAAAGTTCCTGCAGTTATTGTAGAATGTGGTTTTATGTCTAATCCTACAGAATTACAAAAATTATTAAACCCAGATTATCAAAAAACTTTAGCAAAAGCAATATCAATAGGTATAGATAACTATCTCAATAATTAAATTTTATTAAAAAGTATTTTAAAAAATACATTGAAAAATCACCTTACATAGGGTACACTATATATAATACATACCCAAATCAAAAGGAGTACAAATGAAAGAATTTCAAGATATATTCGATGAAAAGGTTGTTGAATACCTTAAAAAAAATAATATAAGCTCACCTACAACAATTCAACAAGAAGCGATTCCTGCTTTATTAGAAAATAAAAACATTTTTTTCTCATCACACACAGGCTCAGGTAAAACATACACATATCTTTTACCTATGATAAAAACTTATGATGTCAATATAAAAACTCCACAGGCCATAGTAATTGCTCCCACACAAGACTTAGCTATACAAATATTTAACGTTGCAAAGGATTTATTTAAATCTTTAAATTTACCAGAACCCATTCTAGCTTGTGGTGGCACGAGTTTAAATAGACAAATAGAAGGTTTAAAAACAAAACCAAGTTTGGTCATTGGAACAACAACAAGGATTTTACAGCTTAACGATATGAAAAAACTAAAGTTACATACTGTAAAAACAATAGTTTTTGATGAATGTGACAAAATGCTTGATAAACTAAATATTGATGAAACAAAATCACTTATTAAAAAATGTTTACGTGACACTTCCTTAGTATTCACTTCAGCAAGTGTAGGTAATGACACCTTAGAAAATATAAAAACTTTACGTGAAAATGTAGAACTAATTGAAGTTAGTAAAAATAATGTACCAACATCTATAGAACATTATTTTTTAGTTTGTGATACTCGTAAAAAAGTTGACCTCTTACGAAAAGCTTTCCATGCCTTTAAAGCAGATAGAGCATTAGTTTTCATAAATAAAGATGTAGAAATCACCTCCCTATCAGCAAAGTTTGAATATAACAACTTAGAAGCAACCTTCATAGATGGTGAACTTAAAGGTTTTGAACGAAAAAAAGCTTTACAAGATTTTAAAACTTCAAAGGTTAAGCTACTTGTGGCATCAGATCTTGCTTCACGTGGTTTAGATATAAAAAATCTTACTTATGTTTTTAACTTCTCTGCACCACATACCTATGAACAGTATCTTCATCGTTGTGGACGTTGTGGACGAAATAACACAAAAGGCATTGTTTTAACTATATGCGACACAAGAGAATTAAGCTTAATAAAAAAATATGAAAGCAAGCTCAACATTGATATTAAAGAAATTAACCTACATGGTGGAGAAGTAATTGTCAAATAAACTATATTTTTTTATTTCACCATCTTTTTAACATTATTAAATATAAAAAAGTCAAAGTAGAATTTTTCGTCTTTGACTTTTTTAAGTTAAGGTAATCTCTAAAAACCCCATTATTTTTAATTTTATATAAATTTTCAAAATTTCTGCGTCAGCTTCTCCTAGCAGAAACACTCTGTTATGCGTTGTCGAAGCTTTCTTGAACTATTTAAAATTTAAAAGAAAATTAAATCAAGCGAGTTTTTAGAGACCACCTTAAATAATTTACAAATATTTTAGCATAAGCCCCTAATAAAAATTAAACAAAAATTGTCTTTTATATTATAAAACCACAATTTATTTAGACCAAGAATTATTCTTCAAATTGTATAGAAATACTTTTTCCATCTTCTCCAATGTAAGCTTTTGGAAAAATACTTTTTATAAAATCATCATATTTCAGAGGTTCAGTAAAAGCAGGACTATAATGAGTAAGCCATAATTCTTTTACTTCTCCATTTAAAGCAACCTCACAAGCTTCCCTAAAAATCATATGATTATGTTTTTTAGCTATTTCAAACTTTTCGTCATCTCCATATAATCCTTCACATATAAACAAATCGCTATTGTATACAAACTCTGCCATTTCATCAAAAGGTCTAGTATCAGTACAGTAACTAACACTTATTCCCTTTCTTTCTTTATCCAAAACTTGTTCTTTTCTGTATATAACACTTTCAAAAATGACTTCATCGTTTTTTTGAAGCTTACCCCATATTTCTTGAGGTACATTGTTTTGCTTAGCCTTATCCACATTAAATTTACCTACACGTTTTATATCAAATCTATAACCTAAACATTGTATATTTTTACCATGATGCATATTTTTACAGTTTATAACAAGTTCATTTTCGAATATAGGTAAAGAAAAATCTTCATTGCCAACTTCTATAAACTCAAGATTAAATGGTATATCTCTAGAAACAACTGTAATATTTCGTACTATTTCGCCAATACCTCGAGGTCCGATAATATAAATAGGCTCAACTCTATCACTATTACCGATAGTAAGCAAAAGACCGGGTAACCCTGTTACATGGTCAGCATGAAAGTGTGTAAAACATATATAGTCTATTTTCTTATATCCAAAAGTCGTATTTCGCAAAGCAACTTGCGTACCTTCGCCACAATCTACAAGTATAACTTTACCCTTATATCGTAAAGCCATAGCTGTTAAATATCTATTTTGCAAAGGTAACATACCACCGGTACCCAATAATGATACTTCTACCATATTTTTCTCCTTATGTTTATTTACAAATTTCAAATTTTTTACTACATTATCCTATATGGCTTCATTGCAAAATATAGAAAAATCCATTTTAATATCGGAATTTTCACTACGTGAAAACGACTTCGTCGCCCTTGTTCGTCGGGTTCTTTACAAAACAACGGCTTTGCATCTTTTGA
>JBKECM010000005.1:0-25882 GCA_047974615.1 Lachnospirales bacterium | reverse complement strand
GGCTAATATCAGATGATAAACTTTCAGCAATAATAGTTAAATTATAATCCTTCTCATCATAAGTAACATCTACATGCTCATTATAGTTTAAAGTTTCGATTTTAAAGTCAAAATTTTCAGGATTAGGTTGTTCTACATCATTTAGTTTAACTTCTACTATATTATAGTTTTCAAGAGGTAGTGTACTATAGTACTGTTTCGGTTTACCAGGTAAAGCCATCAAAGTTTGAAACTTTATAGTATCAGTAAGTTGTGCCACATCTTCTTGGTCAAGAACATATTCCTTATAGGTAACTTCAACTGTAGGTATATACATAATATCTATATCATAATGTCCACTTATATACTTTCCATCAGTCCCAACCATAGGTAAATAGTTGAGATATTCGTCAAAGTTATAGGTTAACGTAACTGCACTACCAGAAGTATTTTCAGGAGGAGTAATAACGATTTGAGCAACAGTAAAATCAACATTACGTTCCGCCTCATCAATATATATGCCCTTAACACTTGGAAACTCCAAATCCTTCTGAGTAGTAATATCCATAGAAGGCTCATTTAAAGTAGGTTCTAATTGTTCCTTATCTATAAAGTTCAAATAGTCAACTGAATAGTCATAAGCTCTATTTGTAGGTACGCCCTTATAGTAACCAACATTTACAACGCTACTTTGCTTGCTAAAATCCATAGTGAGATTTTCTTGACCCTCGTTTAAAGTCCAACCAGCAAAACTATCTTTTGGAACATCAACAACCTTTTCAGTTCCATAAGTTACTTGTTTAGAGCCTAAATCGCTTATTTTCTCATTATCATTATAATCTATACCTAAATAATTTATTGTTTTAACACGTGGTTCAAGTTCAATTATAATTGTATCATCTACAGAATTACCAGTTAAAGTAATATTTTTAGTTTCGATTATTAATGACGCATTTGTATAACAGTCTATATCATCTATATCTATACTAGCTATTTCCGAACCTAGTATAGTAGCTACATCACCTACGTGTGCAGTTTTAGTAAGCTCGCCTAAAACAACAGAATTATCATCACTACGTACAACAGAAACCTTTGCAGTAGCAACTTTTCTATCATAGTGAACAAATATTTTATCATTATTTAAAAATGGAATATTAGCAGTAGTTCCAGAAACACTAACTTTATTTGTTCCATTATCCGTTGCAGTACCTGTTGTGTAAAATCCTTTAAAGATATAGTTTTTATATACCGGCACAACAGTAGTTAAAATACTTCCCTTCGGATAGCTAATAGTTTTTTTCTCAGAATTTATAGTAACCGTTGATGTAGGAATAGTACGATATTCTGCAAGATAAAATTCTTTAGTTAAAATTTCGTTATATACAAAAGTTATACTATTATCAACGTTAGCCTTTATAACGATGCTTTGACTAGGTTGTGCCTCTACAAATTCATATCCATCTATTTTTTTAGTAGGTATAGAAAAAGTCGCACCTATCATCTCGTTACTTGTAACAGAAGGATCAATAGTCTGACCTTCTTTGTTTTTATAATGTATGTTTACAGGCACTTTAGGAACAATATCCCATATTAAATAAGTAGAAGTTTCACTTATATTACCACCTAAATCAACTGCTGCAAAATGAATATATTGGTCATTTGTAAGCCCTGTAAAAGGAGTTGGAATATTTATTTTACCATTAATACCTAACGTATTACCATCTTGCAACTCAGTATTAGGATTATTATCAATAGTGTATATAAAATTTTTCAAGCCACCCACTACATTTACGCTTTCTATATCAGAAAACTTAACATCATTACCATAACTAGTTATATTGCTATTACCTAAAACTTTAGTAATATTATCCCATTCACTTGTTATACTTTTATCCATAGGAGTAGCAATAACTCTATATTTGTAGGTATCCCCTTGATCTGTTGATGCAAAAGATATACTTTCGTTATTAGTAATACTGTAAGTAGGCTTTGTAGGTGCATTAGCATCAAGTATTTGATCTATTGTGTTAAGCTCTACGTTTGTTTGAGCCATAGCATAAATAAGATTAGCTAAAACCATACGTTCAGCCTCATTTGTTTTACCCATAGTATGCCCAGTTTGAATTAACGCAGTATTTCCCTCTACCATAAGATAAGAATTAACATCATAAGAAACACCGTTAACCGTAGCATATTGGTCTTCTTTAGCACTACTATTAACGTTGTAGCTATAGTATGGTCCATCTCCCGGTGAAGGATAGTAATTTTTTACAAAAGACATATAAACACTATCAGGATTAGTTGGTACTTGATTAACAGTGTGACTTAAAGGAATAACTAAGTCTTTGCCCGTTATATCAAAAGGATATGTAGTCACGCTACCTTGTTTTTTAACCTTTATTTTGTCACTATACACCCATTTTGTTTTATCTCTTTCCATAATCTTAACACTTAAGTTATTTTCCACAAGACTAGTAAATACACTTTGTCTGCCTAAATGTTGAACTGTATCATGTCCAAAGATTACACCACCACCATTATCTATAAACTTTTGAACTAGTTGTGATGCACTAGTTCCAAGATCTCTATTGTTATTAGAATCCCAAAAGCCAAAAACTATTACATCGTAATTATATAAGTCTGGATTTAAAGTATCTTTTTTCAAATAAGTATCTGGTCTACTATTGAACTCAGAAATTGAAACTGCAGTTACTTCAATATTAACTTTATCATTTGAATTATTTAAAACATTCATCCATGACTTTAAACCATCAGAACCACTAACATCAGGATAGACATTAAGAACTCTAACTTTTTCTAAAGAATAATTACCACGCAACTCCCATATTCCAGTTCTAGTATTAAGCCTAGCTAAAGAGTATCTTGTACTTTTACCGGAAAACTTAACTTCATTCCAAGACATAGAAAGGTCTGAACGACCAGAACCACTAGTAACACTATCTATATTTAAATTAAAACTATTACTTGCATATACAACATTATTAAAAATACTACTAAAAACCATTACAACCACTATTATCATAGCTAATAATTTTTTTATTCTAATCATATTTTACCTCCATCTTCTATTTTTCTTTGCTATTTTGCTTTACTATTTCCTTTTCACTTTTCCAAAGAGAACATACCTCATTAACAACACTATCCCATGTTTTTTTGCCTAAAGTATATTGTAATAAACTTTCTGAAAATGCGTCTTTAAACTTTTGACTAGGTATAGTTTTAAAGTCCCAGGTTACATAAAACAAGGCACTATTATTTAGATATTCATCAATGGATAAGCTTAGGGAATCTTGAGGTTTTTCCGAGTCATCAAATGTAAAAAAAGCAGGAATAAAACCTAAAGAGTTAACGTACAAATCTTTGCCTTTTTCATCACTAATAAGCCATTCTAAAAATTCAATAGTTGCTACTTGATCTTCAACGGATACTTTATTATTTACAGCTAAATAGTTTTCAGTACCTATAACTAGACCTTGTTTTTCTTCATTTGGAACACCTATATATAATGGTAAAAACTTAATGCTACTAGAAGCTATATTTAAATTTTCATTATCAAGTATTTGAGTTATGGCCCAATTTCCGTTTTGTACCATAGCAACTTTTCCTTCAGCAAACTCATTCATAGAATCCTCTACAGTTTTAGTTTCTAAATAATTCACATTAGTTAAAGAATTATTTATATATAAGTCAAATACATTTTTAAAGTTTTGATTATAAGTAAATGCTATTTCATCGCTATCGTAAATTCCTAAGTCATTATATTCATAATATAATGGTAAATTAAACAAGTGAGTATTCCATCTCCACGCTTCGCCTTCTGCAAGGGAAGTTGACGCAAAAACTCCATTAATTCCAAGTTCGACAGCCTTACTTTGCATATCTTCAACAACAAGTTTAAATGTTTCAAAGTTATTGATTTTAGAAATCTCATCAACTACAGAATTTTCCATTTGAAAATATTTCGTTAAAATATTTTCATTATATATGATACCATAAGCCTCAAGAACTATAGGAACTGCATAAACGCCACTTTCATCAGCTATAACAAGTTTTTTATATTTAAAATTATCAAAATAAACCGACTCACTTAAATTTCTGCAATAATCTTTATATCTGTAATACTCATATTGATTACTTATATGAAATAAAGTAGGTATATTATCAGATGTTAATAATTTATCAAACTCATCATAATATTTACCGCCCCCAACAGTTTCTATAGTAACCTTTACTCCTGTTTCTTGTTCATAAACCTTTGCAACTTCTTCCCACTTACTATGCACCTCAGGTTTAAAGTTAAGATAACGAACTTCCCCAATATGTTCTTCATTATCTTCAATATTTTTTATTTGACTTTCTTTGCCTAAGTTATATATACTGTTGCAACCTGAAAGTCCAACTATACTAAAAATACTAATGCAAAAAAACAAACCTATTTTTATTAATTTATTTATCATAACCACCCTATCATTTTTTTATTTAATATACCATATTATCGGCGTAACTTCAAGTAAAATTAAGTAAAAACAAGACAATATCGCCCATAGCAATATTGCCTTGTTAAAACTAAAATTTTCGCCTTTAATTTAATAAAACAGGACAATTTTTTTCATAATATATACGACTTATAGCACAAATAGAAATTATACAAACTTCCTCTGGTTCACCTGTTGGAGGTATTATTATTTTAATAAAACCTTCACTAACTTCTATTATTTGTACGTTTTTAAACTTATCAATATTTGGATTATCATGTAAATCAATATTCACAACTTTGTCAGGACAATACAATATTAAATTTTTGATAAAATTTATTTTGTCTATTGTACATTTACAAGTACTACTGTCTACATAGCTTGGTAACTCATAAGCCAATAACCATTGACCTATTTCTGTATTCAAATCTCCACAAAATCCGAATATATTACATTTTTCTATTAAATTAACCATAGGTAGTAAAGAAACATCTGAATATAATTCATAGAAACAACTTTCTTGATTTTCAGGTATTACAACATCAGTTAAAAAAGGATTAGTTTCGTCATCTAAAGTAGGTAAAGAAATAACTGATATTGTTGCCTCACCTAAATTTTCACTTTCAAGATAATCTAAACCTAATATTTCCTTTTGCTTAGTTGCAATATCACTTAAAGCAGTACTTAAAGTATTTGAGCAAGTAGGATCACAACATGGGCCTGCAGGTCCTGCTACACCTTGTTCCCCTTGTGGACCGGGAATACCACAACCTTGTGGACCGGCTACGCCTTGAACTCCTTGAACTCCAGCTACACCTTGTGGGCCGGGTACTCCTTGAGTTCCGGGTACTCCTTGTGGACCTTGCTCTCCCTTTTCCCCTGCATCGCCCTTTTCCCCTTGTATTCCTTGATCTCCTCTATCTCCCTTTTCTCCTTTGTCGCCTCTGTCACCTTTATCACCCTTTGTATTAACAATAGGCAAATAACAAGGCTCAATATTACATTCATTTTTATGACTACAGTTACCTTTGTTTTTATAATTACTATAATACTTCTTCTCATTATAATAATTATCACCTATATTATTTTGTTTTTTATCCATATCACAAAAACAATTATCTTTATCAAAATTACTCAAAAAAATCACTCCCTTCATTAAAATTATATGTAAGATATTTTTTTTAGTGACTAATCAAAATTATAATACACACCCTTTAACAATATTGTCATACTATTGTTTTTAAAAATATACTATGTTATATTAAATTATGAGATGAATTACTTTATGTTAGATAATTTTAAAGATGAAGCTATTGAAATATGCAAAAAAATTTTAACTTCACTCCATAAAAATAATTTTAAAAAAATAGCAGCACTAGTAGACAAATGTGATATTGAAGATTAAGAAGATTTTTTAAATGAGGTTGTAAAAGAAAATTTAGAAGATAACGGCTATGGAAACTTTGCAAAATTCAAGAAATGGCACATTACTAATAAAAAATAGCTGTAAAATCCATTTTATAGAATTTTATAGCTATTTTTTATTATATTATTCTTCTATTTCATCTTCATGATGGTCAGTTTCTTTAGGTTCTTCTAACCCTTCAATAACGATTCCTTCTTTTTGAGCATAATCCCAAAGTGCTGCTTGAAGTGCTTCTTCAGCAAGACATGAGCAATGAACTTTAGCAGGTGGAAGTCCATCTAAAGCTTCCATAACAGCTTTATTTGTAACTTCTAAAGCACCTTGTATTGTTTTACCAATAACAAGTTCAGTAGCCATTGATGAAGTTGCAACAGCAGCTCCACAACCAAAAGTTTTGAACTTAGCATCTTTTACAACACCATCTTTTATATCAAGATATACTTTCATTATATCTCCACACTTAGCATTACCAACAGTGCCAACACCACTAGGATTTTCGATTTCTCCCACATTACGAGGGTTAGAAAAATGATCCATTACTTTCTCACTATACATAGTTATTACTCCTTATTTATCCTAAAAAATTTAAAACCTTACTTGCTATTTTTAATAAAATCTTCATATAAAGGTGACATTGCACGTAACCTTTCTACGATAGGTTTAAGTTCCTTAACAAATGTTTCTACCTCTTCTTTTGTATTATATTTACCGAAACTTACACGTAGAGAGCCATGCCCTTCTTCATGAGTTAAACCCAGTGCCATTAAAACATGACTAGGATCTAAACTTCCTGATGAACATGCCGAACCAGAAGAACAATAAATATCCTTCATATCAAGCATAAGAAGTAAACTTTCGCCCTCTATAAATCTAACGGAAAAATTAACGTTGCCGGGTAAACGTTTATCACGACTACCATTTATCATAATATGTGGTATCTCTTTTTCCACAAGTTCCATACATAAATCACGAAGCTTTGAAACTTCATTTAATTCGTAGTCCATATTAATTTTTGCAAGTTCAACTGCTTTTTTAAAGCCGATTAAAGATGATGTATTTTCAGTACCAGCACGTTTGCGTTTTTCTTGTGCCCCACCATGTATTAAGTTTTTAGCAACAACACCTTTACGGATATATAAAGCACCTACACCCTTTGGTCCATATATTTTATGTGCAGAAATAGAAAGCATATCAATATTCATTTCTTTAACATCAATAGGCACATGCCCGAAAGCTTGTACAGCATCGGTATGGAAAATAATATTATTTTCTTTTGCAATAGCACCGATTTCTTTAATAGGTTGTAACGTACCGATTTCGTTATTTGCAAACATAATAGTAATTAAAATAGTTGTAGGACGAATAGCTTTTTTAAGGTCTTCCACATTTACAAAGCCATCTCTATCAACATCTAAGTAAGTTACTTCAAAACCCTTACTTTCAAGATATTCACAAGTGTGTAAAACTGCATGATGCTCAATCTTTGATGTAATAATATGATTTCCTTTTTTCTCATATTGCTCAGCAATGCCTTTTATAGCCCAGTTGTCAGCTTCTGTCCCACCTGATGTAAAAAAGATTTCTTTACTATCGGCATTTATTAAACTAGCCACTTCATCTCTTGTATCTTCTAAAAAGCTTTTGCTATTACGGCCGATTTTATATACACTTGAAGGGTTGCCAAAATCTTCTTCAAGTGCTTTTTTCATAACATCAACAACTTCAATGCTTATTTTTGTAGTTGCAGCATTATCTAAATATATGCTCATAAAAATCTCCTAATTATAAATTTTTTTCTAATATATCTTTTAAACTAATATTATCTATACTAACGGTAATAATATTATATAGCTTTGTCCATGTTTCTTTTGTTAGACACTCTGAGGAACAGCTCTCTCCACAGCTACAACCACTCCCCTTAGTGCTTTCTATTTCGTCATTTAAGCAGTTTACAGGATAAAGGTCACCTTCTAAGGAACGTAAAATTTCTCCAAAAGAAATTTCTTCCATATCTTTTGCTAAAACATATCCACCTTTAGCACCTCTTACACTTTTAACTATTCCATCTTTTTTTAAAACAGCAATTATTTGTTCAAGATAGTTTACAGATATACCTAGCTTATCAGATATAGACTGTAAAGACACACATTTTTCGTCCTTCTCTGTTGCAATTTCAAGTAAAGCTTTTAAACCGTACCTGCTTCTTGTTGAAACTTTCAATTAAGTCACTCCTTCTAGTTCATACATATTATATAGTAATATCCATGTATTTTACTATGATTTAATTACAATATACCATTTTATAATAAAAAAGTCAAGTATTTTACTATGAATTCAAATTCAAGGCAACTAAAAAACTTAGAAAACACAAAAGCTTTCTAAGTTTTTTAGTTATATTTTATTCAATAAATCCTAGAATATCATTAGTTCCATTCCATTTTTCGTTTAAAAAATTAATTTTATCACTATTTAGGTTGTTAGCATCATCAACAACTAAAGCACCACTATTTTCTCTATCGGTTTCCCAATCATAGGTTTTAAATCTAACTTCCCTATTTGGTAAATAATAGAAAGTATTCGTCATATTGTGACGCTCAAATTCTATAACACCTCCTGACCCTAAAGATGCTATTGTAAGTTGCCCTGTTTTTTTGACTTCGTCAGCAGTTACAGAAGCAAAAGATGCGACAGAAGTCATATTATCAGCTAAAATATACATATTCCCACCGGTAATATTAAAACTTGCAATATCCCAACTTTGCAAATCACCTTTTATAACTATAATGAAATTGGGTGCACCCTCTGGACTTTGTAACCCAGTTAAGTCTACATTATAGGTATAGGTAAAAAGTTGTGTGGCATTATAATATTGGTTTGGGTTTATAAATATAATATGGTTTCTTCTTAAACCATTGTCTTGGGCTTTTAAAGCACTTATAAAATTATTTATATCATCTTGCTCAATTCTAGTAATGCTACCAAATTGTCCATCATTTACTGTTTCTATAAAGTTGCTATTTCTTTTTAGATAGCTTATATGTTCATCACCTAGCAAGGTTGGTATTTCAGTAACCCCTACACGATCAAGCATATTATCTATACTATCTTCTTCAAAATATTCATCTTCTGGAAAAACATTGCTCATAAGTTGATTTTCGCTATTAAAGTATATTGTATCTTGATATACCCCTTCTTCTCCACTAAAAGTAGCAGTAGAAGTAATTGTGACTTCTGTAAGTTTATTATCTTCAATTTTAGCATTTGCTATAATCGTTGCCGTTTTTGAATTATTAGTGAAAGTATATGGGATATCAAGCTCGATTTCAAAAACATTATTATTTAAAGAAGAAATAAAATCATCTTCATTTTCCACAATATATTTTTCTATAATCATATAACCACAATAAGCTATTTCTTCTGCCTTACTTACAACCACATTTTGAGTTTTCAAGTTACTAGTAACACCTATAGTATTTAGAATTGGAATGGACAAGATTGCTACAATAGTGACAAGTAAAATTACACCAATAAGTAAACTCCCTTTTCTTTTCATATGCTTAATCCTCATTATCAAAATTATAGGTAAAAAAATTCAATACTTCTCCATCATTTAAAACTTTAGACGTAAGAAATAATTCATATTCAATTATAATACCATTAACATTAGCAGTTTTTGAATATGCATTTATTTCAGTTGAACCATCATATCTTAGTGATACTTCTCCATCTATGTCATCATCGTATGTCGTAGCTTTTTTTAAGTCATAATTTACGGTTTCATATACATCAGTTAAAATATCAAGCTTATTTAAAGAAATAACTTCCCTACCCATTAAAGTAAACACACCAAGAGATACAATACCAAGTATTGCAACAGCTGCTATTATCTCAATTAAACTAAAAGCTTTTTTTCTTTTTAGTGCCAAGTCATTACCCCCGTAATATCCTATTAATTATTTTATTATTTTATTATTTTATTATTATTTTCTAACTTTTATGTTACTATTCTGGTACGTAGCTATAATACCCTAAAATATATAGGTAACTACACCAATATATTCTTCATTCATTGTATTTGGTGCTTTACTTAAACTTTTCAATACAAGCCCACCAGCCGTAGTTGTAAACTAGTTATATGGCAATGTTGCCATATCTTATTCTATTCCATGTGACGCATAAAAACTTTCCGTATATCCTAAAAGTTCTGGATCTCCTCGCCACTCTACACCTACATACTCATCTTTATAAGCACTATATATCCATGTAATTGATTTTGCAACTACTCCACCATATGTACAAGCATAATTACTTCTTTCGTATAGTGTAGTAGATACAATTTCACTATTATCAGTTATTTCCACTTTTGAATTTGGATAATATACAAATAAATTTTTATGATTTCCTGCCCAAATATCAAACTCACCTGAATGATTAAGTGTTGAAGCTATTGTTATTTGACCGATCTCTGATAAAGATTTATTATATTTATTATATACACTTACATTTACACCGATTCTATTTGCATCATATGCACTATTAGAGCCACCTCCATAGGATATAAAATACATATCTCCACCTATAACTTCATATAATGCACCTGTTAAAAAACTTACATCGGAATTTGGAAAAATACTATTTAAATAAGTAGATTCAGATGTGGCTGCTTCCCAATAAGGGGCTATTTTTATATCTCTATTACTTAAAAATATTAGATTAGTTGTTTCTTCATCATTGCCTAAAGAATCAAAATCAAAGGTATGTATTCTTGTATTATTAATATTCATAGTACCGTCTAAATATATAGTTGTAAACTTGCTCGTTGTATTATTTATATATATAACTTGCCAACTTTTACTTTTATCCGTATCACTTTTACTTTTAAGTTCTTCTATTTTAGTTTTTATATCACTTTCTGTGACCTTACCATTACTATCAGTGTTTATAGTTACAGAGCTTGTTTTACTGTTACTTAGAATCCAATTTATATGCTCTGCATTAATCGTAGGTACGCTATCAACAGCCATACGGTCAATTAACCCTAAGCTATCAGCTGTAGAGTTTGAAGGTGAGTCTATAGGATTTTGGTCTAAAGAAAAGTTGTTATATGGAAACACACTTTTAGGTCTTACATATGGATCTTCAAAATATATTGTATTACTGTAACTGCTTTCAACTTCCCCAAAGCTAGCTTTAGCCTTAATAATTACCTCTTGCAAATATCCCTCATATAATGTTGCCTTTGTGTCAATATTAACTTCTTTACTCACACTTCCATCATTGTAAGGTATACTCACTGTAGTTGAGTAAGTATCACCACTACCTAAATTATCATTTATATATATTTCTTCATATTCAACTATATATTTTTCCATAATACTATATCCAGCATAAGCTATTTCATAAGCCTTTTCTTCGCTTACATTTGATGCCATTTTATCATTAGATTGTGTCGTGAATAGCATTATTGATACAGACAAAATAACAAGTACAGCAAATAAAATTAATACTGTTATTAAAAGTACGCCTTTTCTTTTCATATTTTCTCCTTGTAATACCTTATTCATATCCGTATATTCTGTAGTCACCTAGCCATTCATCATAGGTACTACTTATACCACTTAACGTAACTCCGTTTTTGGCTATAATCCCACCTACAATTTTATTACGTGCAGTTGACGACCTTATATCACTGTTAGAAACTGTAAGTTGCATATAAGGGTAATATAAAAAAACGCTTATTGATGACTCGTCACAACCTACAATAGTTTTTTGAGCATATGTATTTGATAACGTATTTGCCATGTTAAATTGTGGCATTCTTTGTGTACTACTATTATAAAAAGTCATATTAGCTTCTGCTCTAAAGTTAGTAACCATATACATAAGCGAACCAGTGGATATCATGTATACATCTCCTCCAGATATATTAAAGACAGTTCCATAAGTATTGTAAAAACTATTTGAATTTGCTGTTCCAAAAGTTCCATCAGTTACAATTATAAGACTTGTTGGTTTATCATTGTTATTTAAACTTTGAAAATGCAAATCTATTTTCCTAGTTGTTTCATTATTTGTGTTTGGAAAATATACAGGTGCCCCTTGAGTTGGACTTTTTAAGTAAATAACTTGCCATTGATCTTTTTTTGTACCAGTAGTATCATTATCTATTTGAGTTTTCAATTTGTTAATTGCAGTAGTAAAAGTACTTGTACTTAAAGTACTTCCATTTGTAGCCAAATTAACAGTAACATAATTTGAATTACTTAGTAGTTTATCGATATAAGGATAATCTAAAAAAGGTACATTTGTTACTTCCATTCTATCAATAAGACCATGTGTAATTTCATTACTTGCATTAGTATAGTTAAAAGGCTCGGTTTGAAGCATAAATAAATCTGCAGGATATAGTAATTTATCTGTTGCATTTGCATCTTCTATAACCTCAAAATTATAAGAAAAATTTGATACAGTACTATCAATAATTAAATCTTCTGTTTTATAAAACAATTCATAATCTATTGTTTTGCCGTTTATAGTTGCAGAATTTTTCACAACAGAAACAGATGTATCTGCTGGATTTCCCTCTAACCTTGTATAAATTCCATCAGTATTATCAACATCTTCTTCTATTGCTTTTTTTAAATCTTCATCTAAATTTCTATATGACGAATCTATTATAGCTATATTTTTTATAGTATTATTTTGTTTACCCATATATGTAAATGCTAAAACAGCTATGATACCTAAAATAGCTACAGCTGCAATAATTTCTATTAATGTTAGCCCTTTTTTTTTCATAATATCCCTCTTGCTTTTTATATGTTTATTTTACTAATTTCTTGTTAACACTTTATGTGCAACATTTGTTATTTTTATTATTTGTCCTGTTTCTAAAGTGTTTACTACATCAACAGAAGTATTTTTTCTAAAATATATGTGCTTTTCATAATTTTCATAACCGTTTGGATATACGTCAGCTACAACCTTCATATCAAGAAACTTGTCTTGAGTTAAATCTACAATAAAGTTATAAGTAAAGTTATTAGCACCTTGCATACACAGTTTACTTGTACTTTCAAGTGTACCAACTTCGTTTGTAATATCTGCTCCTGTAGAGCTAAGATAAAGACCTGTAACAGGATCTATTTCTCTTTTAGAAAACTCCATAAGTGTAAGATATGACATACCGTTCGCATCAGGTGCACTCATATATATATAGTCCACATTATGGCGATAATCTGCTGGTTCCGGTAATGTATCAACTATACTTACGCTTCTATTTGCATCAGAAGCGAAGTAATATTCCAAGCTTGAAAAAATATCTGTTGTAACAATTTGTGCTTGATTACTTTCCTCAGCTTTATAAAATAGTTTCATATTTGTAACAATAGTTGTGCCTACAAACCCCAGTAAAATGCCGGTTATAGCCATACCAACAAGCAACTCAACCAAAGTTATACCTTTTTTCTTTTTCAAAAAATCCCTCCTAAAAAAAGACTTTTATTTATTTAAGTTTAATTTAATTTATAAATTTCTAGTTATAGTAATATCAAAAAATCAATTTCAATATTACTATAACTATGTAATAATTCATATAATTTTTTGTATGCTTTTCTTAGTCTTCCACAGCTATCATATCAATTTCAACTTTAGCATTTAAAGGAAGCTTAGCTACTTCATAAGCCATTCTAGCAGGAAAATTTTCAGTAAAATATTTTCCGTACACTTCATTCATTTTAGCAAAATCCCCCATATCATCTAAAAGAACAGTAACTTTAACAACATTATCAAAAGTCATATTAGCTTCTTTAAGTATGTTTTTAGCATTTTCAAAAATTTGTGTAGTTTGTGCAACAACTTCATCTTCTACAAGTTTACTTGTATTAGGGTCAATGCCAAGTTGCCCTGACATATATAAAGTACCCTTCACAAGATTTGCTATAGAATATGGGCCGATAGGTAATGGTGCATTTTTAGATGTAATAATTTTTTTCATAATATTATTCCTTTCCGATTAAAAATAATAGTTCGTTTTCAGATAAATATTTTACAAGGTCGCTAGCAGATAAAGGTACACTATAGTAATGACCTTCCTTTGCATCAATATCTAAACTTTCAACAAATCCGTGATGTTCTTCTTTTTCAACACCAAGTGCAATAACCTTTTGGTCAATAGTTTTTAACATACTAACAAGAGATTTATATAACAACTTATTTGTATCATCAAGACCAGACAATAATAAACTCTTGTCTATTTTTATACTACTAAAATTACGTTCAATAACAACAACTAAACTAGAGTGTCCGATACTAAAGTCATCTACATCAATACCAATATTTTCTTCGTCAAGTAGCCTAAAGAAGTTACTAGCCTCGATGGTATTCAAATATTGTTCCTTTATTTCCATACGTAAAAAACTGAGTGTTAAAGCATTATTCATATATTTTAAACGTAACAAGCTGGCTTTTTCAAGACGTTTAACAGTTGTAAAACTAACATTTACTGTAAAATAAAAATCTTTTTCTATAAGTTTTCTTTCAAGTAAAGACTCTCTATATCTTACTGTTTCTTCAAGTATAAGCATATCAATAGCATCAATCTTATCGTTTCGTTCAGCAATACTTATAAACTTTTCAGCAGAGAAAACGACACCATTTGCAATAAGCCTTGCTAAAACTTCGACACCGATAATTTTTCTAGTTTTGTGGTCAATAATTGGTTGGAAAAATGGTATTATACATTTTGACAAGTCGCCGTTAATAAGTTCTTCAATAAGTTCAAAAGACTCGATTTCTTTTTTGTCCTCATCTGTAAACATACAATATTCAAGGGATTTATTTTCAATATGTTTGTTAACCATATTTTTAGTATATAAAAGCATTTTTTTAACATCACTTTTTGCGTATTTACTTTCACAAACACCAACGTTAAATGTGATATCTAAAGTATTATCACCAATTTGGTATGGCATTCTAATACTTGCAATAAGTAAGGCTAAAAACTTCTTAATAGCACTTATTTCTGCATCATCTACGAGTAGAATAAATTCCTCACCTGACAAACGATACGTATCAAAAACAACATCTGTTGACATAGATGTTATTCTTGAACCTATAGAACGTAAAAGTGGTGTAATATTCCATTTTCCTACTTCTTCAAAAAAGTTATGTTTGTTACCAACAGAAATTATAATACAATAATATGCCTTATCTTTAAGTGATACATTTTCAAAAAAAGCAAAACGGTTACCGAGTTCCGATATTTTATCGACTTTTATTTGTTCATATATGCTTTTGTTAGTTCTACTTGTACGTATATACACAACAATAGTAACAATAATTGCAAAAAGCAAGATAAAGAATATTATATTAACTAAAAAACTATTTAAGTCCGATATACTTACGATTTCATTAAAGTTAGCACTTTCTAAAAACCATAAACTATCTTCTTTTTCGTGTATAGTATTTATTACCTTATTTAACAAGTTATAAACTTCTTTAGCATCTCCATTATTCTGTGATAAAACAAAGGAGAAACTATAATTGTTTATATCATCGGTAAACTCATAGTCAAAGGCATATTCCACCCAGTCTTCATTGTTACGTAACAAGCTAACTTTTTCTCCGGGTAACCCTATTGTATATCTAACTTCTCCATTTTTTAAGGCATCAAATAAAAGGTCAGAATTTTGGTATTTATGTAAACTTGTTTCATTTATATTGCCATATATGTTACGCACAAAGTCTTTGATTATAACTTCATTATGTACGTCATATCCTATATTTACAACGGAAATATCTTCTATGGCATTTAGAGTAGTTGTGTCTCTATCCTTGAGTATATTTATCTTTTTACTAAAGTACGGACTTGTAAAATATAACTTAGTGTTTGAATCTTCAACATAGCTTTCATAGTCATCTTTAAGTTCATAGGGCAACGCAAAAATGACATCAAGCTTGCCAGTAGAAAGATCTCCAAGCATAGTATCCATGCTTTTATCGGTATAATCTACAATTTTAAAGTTTAAACCAGTAATGTAAGTAATTTCATTTAAATAGTCTATACAAAAACCTTGCCATTGATCGTCTGCATTTTTTTCAGCGATACCTTTACTTTCATAAACACCAACTTCTATTTGCTTGTCATATTTTATAACATCATATTTTGAGCCTTTGAAAGACTCATAAAACAATACAAATCTATTACGTGCAATAATGTTTTCACTAGCATCGTAAAACACTTCTAAAACTTCGCCTGTATAAAGTTGGTCGATTATATTTATCAAATTTTCAAATTGACTATTTGAAGCAATCATTTTTAAGTCAGGTGACAAGTTTTTATTAGAAACAGGCGTGTAAAAAAAGTCTGAGTTCAATGTAATATAAGGTATGATAACAGACTCAGCTAAATAATAATCAACAACACCTTGTTTAACCATATTCAAAGACTCTTCTATGTTAGTTGAGTGCGATAAGTTTGAGTTTGCAATAAAGTAGTTATTAACTTGTGTAATATTTTCTTCTACTATAACTTTATCGGTAAATAAGTCAATTTCTTTATCATTTTCTTGACTTACTTTATAAACA
Organism: Lachnospirales bacterium; assembly: GCA_047974615.1. Taxonomy (GTDB): domain Bacteria; phylum Bacillota; class Clostridia; order Lachnospirales; family CAMZNU01; genus JBKEBX01. The sequence continues at coordinate 9,394 of JBKECM010000005.1, read as the reverse complement.
TTTTGTTTACTAAACTTTGAAGTAGCATAATATTGACTTTCGAGTTCTCGATTTTTTTCAGTATTATAACTATAAAAACCGGCAAAATCTGCTATCTTTGAATCAAGTAATATTTGAACACTTTCAAAAGTATTTGGCAAGCCAAAATCTTCACAAGTTTTAAACTCAATATTGACACCCAAAGTACGACTAATAAACTCAAGGTTAAACTTCTCAATATTAGGCGATTCCTCACCTAAAGCTAAAAGACCGGGATAAGACACATATACTAAATCATCTACTCTAGCTCTTTGAAGTGCCATTTCATTAGTAACATCAAGTTCTAGCTCGTCAACAGGTGCAAGAGAAACTGCCTTTTGCAAAAGTTCTTCATATACGGTTAAATACTCGTGATTTGAGTATAAGAAAAACCTCTCACTATCAAGATGTACTGTTTCCGATGCGTAAACTAAACTATCAAACGCGAAAATAAAAACTAGTAAAATCGGCAATAGAATATTAAATTTTATAAATTTTCTTGGGAACATTTAGCCCTCCAGCTTTTATTTATAGTTTAAAATCTTACAAAATATTTTGAACATCTTATTTTATATATTAAAGTATATCTAAGTAAAGATTTATAAGATCATAGCAACCGATTACTCCATCTTTATGTGTTCTTTCCATACCATGTGAAGCATGAATACCAGCACCTATAAGAGCAACTCTTACATCATTTCCAGAACGTAAAGCAGCTGAACCATCAGAACTATAAAACTCATAATAGTCATAAGCAAAAGTAATGTTATTTTTTTGGCATAAATTGATAAGTCTTTGATTAAAATCGTAGTCATAAGGTCCACTACCGTCCATAGCACAAATAGAAACTTTATCTTCAGAACCTTCAAGGTCAAGACCAACACAGCCCATATCTAAAGCTAAAATCTCTGTAAGCTTATCTACCATAGGAACATTAGAAAAACCATGTCCTACTTCTTCATAAACTGAAAAGTAAACAAAAGGAGTTTTAAGACCTTTTTCAAGTCTTTCTTTTAATAAAACTAAACTTTGTGCTACACATAGTTTATCGTCAAGAAATCTTGATTTTATAAATCCATTTACCACATCAAATTTTGTATCAATAGCAATAAAATCGCCATTACCAATACCAAGCTTAACACAATCCTCTTTTGATTTTACTAACTCATCAAGGCGAATGTACATAGTTTCACGAGTTCTTTCAGTGCTTTTCGCATCTTTATATACATGAACAGAAGCTGATTCACAAAGAACAGTACCTCTATATACTTTACCAGACTTTGTAATAACATTACAATATTCACCATCTAAAGTACCAAGGTTTATACCACCTATAGTAGTAAACTTTAGTTTTCCGTCAGAAGTTATTGCCTTAACCATAAGACCTATTGTATCTACATGAGAAACTAAGCCAAGTGGTAAGTTTTTGCTTTCATCTTTTTGATAACAGTAACCTAATCCTTTGTTATTTTTAGCGAAAACTAAGCCCAAATCTGTAACATATTTTTCTACATAATCCATTGCTTTGTTTGTATAACCTGTAGGGCTATCTATAGCCATAAGTTCCCCACATACTTTTGCGATTTCTTCAAACTTATTCATTCTTTACACCTCACCATATTTTTATAAAAAATCTATTTCTCTTTTATATTCTCTTGACATAAGCTCACTTAAAGCCTCTTTAGGTGTCTTATCTGTAAATAAAACTGCATATAATTCATTTATAATAGGTGTTAAACTACTTTCCACCTTAATAGATTTCATTATTTTTAAAGCCTCTAAACCTTCCACAACCATACCAACTTCTTTAAGCACATCTTCAAGTTCTCTACCTTGTCCAAGTAACATACCAGCACGTCTATTTCTTGAGTGTACAGAACCACAAGTAACAATCAAGTCACCCATACCTGTAAGACCGTAGAAAGTTTCAAGTTTTGCACCTTGAGAAACACCAAACTTTGCGATTTCGCTCATACCTCTTGTCATAAGTGCCGCCTTAGTGTTATCTCCAAGACCGATACCATCTATAGCACCTGCTATAAGTGCTATAACATTTTTCAAAGCACCACCGATTTCAACACCAATAACATCAGTGTTTGTATACACCCTAAAGTATGGATTACTAAAAATCATTTGTATATATTCAGCACAGCTTAAATCTTCACTTGTAGCAACAAGTACAGTTGCCTTTTTTTGAGCTACTTCTTCAGCATGGCTTGGTCCAGATAGTATAACTACCTTGTTATTAGGCAAGCTTTCTTTTATGGCAACAGAAAGCCTTTCCCCTGAAGGAGCAAATCCCTTCGATACATTAACAATAATTTGTTCATTATTAAATAAGTCTTTATGGTCATTTACAACTTTTTTAGTTACAGCAGAAGGCACAGCAGTAATAACAATTTTCGCACCTTCAACAGCCTCTTTAAAGTTTGTAGTAAAAATAATATCTTTTGATAAAAGAGTTTCAGGTAAATATTTTTTATTATATCCCGTATCTTCTATCTCCTTAACTTGTTCTTCATCTATAGTCCAAATAAAAACATCAAAACCGTTGGTATGTAACACAGTACCAAGAGCAGTGCCCCAAGAACCAGCACCGATTATTGCAACTTTCCCTTCCTTCATATCATACCTCCTAAATCCTTAAAATTATCTACTTTTTTATTTTTTCCATCTTTGACTTAAATGAAAGTTTATTTTCAGTACCACTTAAAAGCCTTTTTATATTAGAACGATGTCTATATAATAAAAGTAAAACTAATATAGCGTATATAATAAAAACTTCACCAAAGCCATGTTTAAAATATGCAACGACAAGATATATAGAAGCACAAGATATAGATGCTAAACTTATATATTTTGTAAAGATAATAATTATAATGGCAATTCCAAGTATATATATACCGCTATTTATATCTGATATAAGCAACACACCTAAAGAAGTAGCAACACCTTTACCACCTCTAAAACCTAGTTGAGCTGGAAAATTATGACCCATAACAGCACCAAACCCGGCATATAAAGCTACAGTAAAATCTTTAAATATAAGATAGCTTATAATATAAGCAACAACGCCTTTCAAAGCATCGCATATAAAAACAACAGCTCCAATTTTTGGTCCAAGAACTCTAATTGCATTAGTTGTACCTGCATTACCAGAACCATATTCTCTTATATCAATACCTTTTAAAAGTTTACCAAAAATGTAAGCAGTTTGTAAACAACCAAAAGCATAACCTACTAAAACGCATATAAGTTTATTTATAACCATTTATTTAGTTATCTCCTTTGTTTCTTGCTATAAAATGAATTGGTGTTCCGTCAAAACCAAAAGCCTCACGTAACTTATTTTCTAAATATCTCTTATAACTAAAATGTAAAAGCTTACTATCATTTACAAAAAGAATAAATGTAGGAGGCTTAACAGATACTTGAGTGATATAATATATTCTAAGAGGTTTACCTTTATCACGAGGTGGTTGTTGATGTTGCATAGCTTCTATTAGAACATCATTTAACACACCTGTTTGTATACGCATATTTGTATTTTCAGAAACATAATTTATAAGGTCAAAAAGTTTTGTTACCCTTTGTCCAGTTAAAGCTGAAATAAAAAGTTTAGGAGCATAAGGCATATAAGCAAGCTCAACTTTTAAAGTTTCTTCAAACTTTTTCATAGTGTGAGTATCTTTTTCTATCTTATCCCATTTATTTACAGCGATAATTGCAGCTTTACCTCTTTCATGAGCCATACCTGCAATTTTTGTATCTTGTTCAGATATACCTTCTTCAGCATCAATAACAAGTACGATAACATCAGCACGTTCAATAGCAGCAATACCACGTACAATAGAATACTTTTCTATATTTTCTTTAATACGACTTCTTCTTCTCATACCAGCAGTGTCGATGAAAACAAACTCTCTGTCATCTATAGTAACTCTTGTGTCTATAGCATCACGAGTAGTACCTGCGATTTCCGAAACGATAAGGCGTTCTTCGCCTAAGATACGGTTTATCAAACTAGATTTACCTGCATTAGGTTTACCTACTATAGCAACCTTTATAGCAGTATCTTCTTCATCTTCTATATCCTCATTTGGAAAATGTTCAACGACTTCATCAAGTAAATCACCGATATTAAGTCCTTGTCCAGCAGACACAGGAACTAAAGCAGTTAAACCAAGTTGATAAAACTCATATACATCAAAGTTTTCAACACGCATATTGTCAACCTTGTTAACAGCTACAATAACAGGTTTTTTAGACTTACGTAATATATTAGCAACTTGAAAATCTGCATCAATTATACCAGTCTTAACATCAACAACAAATATAATAACATTAGCAGTATCAATAGCTATTTGTGCTTGATTGAACATTTGTTTAAGTATTATATCATCACTGTCAGGCTCAAGTCCTCCAGTATCTACGAGAGTAAATGGCTTATTAAGCCAATCACAATCAGCATATATTCTATCACGAGTAACACCGGGACTGTCTTCAACGATAGAAATTCTATCCCCAGCTATTTTGTTAAAAAGTGTTGATTTGCCTACATTAGGTCTACCAACAACTGCAACTATAGGTCTTGCCATTTTAAAAAATCTCCTTTTATTCTTCTTCAAGTAAAGCTTTGACAAAGTCATAACCGTTACTTTCAACTATACGTACCTTTGTTTCTACTTTTTTTTCTATATCATAAATAGTTAAATCATCAAGTAAAACGATATCATCACTACGTAAAGTATCCCTTGATAAAAGCAACTCATCTAATTCGATGTTATTTTCCTTTGTATATTGTAAAACTTGTTCTATAATGTCACCGCCTGTTAAAAGACCAGTGATATTTATACTATCTCCAAAAAAGTTATTCACAACCTTAATAACATAAGGATCTGCATCATAAACTTCTTTAATTCTTTGTGTCATTTTTACTATAAAGTCAAAGCTTGCAACGCCAGTAACAATACCAACTTTTCTTTTTGTAACTTTATATTCAAAAAACTCATCAAGAGCGTCATTAACTTCATACTTAAAGTTACTCATCATACCAACGCCGTTTTCGATTTGTGAAAAATCCTCATATACTTCATAACTAGGTAATGGCATTTTAGCTTTAAGATAAAACTCATCGGCTATAAAAACAAATCTTGTTTGATATTCATCTAAAAAATTTTTTTGGATTTCTTCAACTTGTAAAACAACTTCCCTTGCATCATCTTCATTGAAAAGTTCTATTTGTTCTAAACCTTCACGATATTTTGAAGCACCAAAAGGAACAACAGACAAACTTTTAGCTTGAGGTAAAAACTTGCTTAAATCATAAATTGTTTTTGTAAGTTCTTCTTTATCATTATACCCTTTACACAATACTATTTGAAAATTCATTTCAATATTGTTACTAGCTATTTTCTCGATATATTCTAATATTTTACCACTATTTTTATTTTTGAGCATAAAAGTTCGCAGTTCAGGGTTAGTAGTATGCACACTAACATTAATAGGTGAAAGCTTGTAAAATAAAATTCTGTCAAGCTCCTCTTCTTTCATATTTGTAAGAGTAACATAATTGCCAGTTAAAAAACTAAGTCTACTATCATCATCTTTAAAGTATAAAGTTTCACGCATACCCTTTGGAAGTTGGTCAATAAAACAAAAAACGCATTTATTTTTACAAGATTTAGCGTGGTCCATTAATCCTTCTTCAAAATATATGTCAATGTCGTCAAACTCTCCTTTTTGTATATTATAGGTTACAATTTCTTCTGTTTGAGCCTTTTTAACAGTAACAGTAATATTTTTTTCTTGTATAAGATAACGATAATCAAAAACGTCAACAACGTCTTTTCCGTTAACTTTAAGTAAAATATCTCCCACTTCTATACCAGCTTTTTTGCCATGTCCTTTATCTACTTTTATAATTATTTTATCACTTGAAAAACTTTTTAAAGGCTCATAACCCATTTTAAATATATCCTCATCTCTTTTTTAAAAATCCTATATGAGTTCCACGATTAGTACCACTTCTTCTATGGGAAAAAAACTCATTTTCATTACATAAAGTACATTCTTGTGCAAGTTCAATATTTTCCATAGGAATACCCATATCCATACATTGAGTTTTAATAATATTTTTTATATCAACAAAATATTTATCTTTGTAGTTATCATATTTTACAAGAGTTTTATAACCCTCTTTTATGAATGTCTTAGCAACCTTACGGTCAACCTCAAAACATTCATAACATATGCTTGGGCCAACACCAACGATAATGTCAGAAGCTCTACACCCGAACTCACCTATCATAATATTCAAAGCCTCTTTTGTAATATTTAAGGCTGTTCCACGCCAACCACTATGAAGCAAACCAAAAACATCGGTAATAACATCATATAAAAAAACAGAACCACAATCGGCATGATAAGTAAACAAAGTTTTATTACAATCACATACAAACCCATCATTATTTTTAAAGAAAAATTCTTCTTCTTCTTCAGTAATAACTGAAACATTTTTAGTGTGTATTTGCTTGCCATAAACATAGTCAGTAATTTCAAAAGTATTACTAAGTTTAATGTAGTTGTTTTTCACAGCTTCCGTATCTTCAGAGTTGCTATAGGAAAAATCTAAAGAAGCAAAATCGCCCTTAGAAAATCCATTTTTACGGTTTGGAAATCCGTGAACAATATTGTGATTAGTAAAGTTATTAAAAGCATAGTATTCTATGTCACCTTTTTTTAATTTTAACATAAATTCACCACCTCAAACTGTTTAAATCATTTAATTTTTTTACCTTGTAACTTGTCTAAATCCCCAATAAATAATAATATTTTAGCTACAACTTCGTATAACTCAGGAGGAATATTTTCTCCGATATCTATTTTTGTTAATTCTTCAACTAAAGCTTTATCTTCATATACAGGCGTTTCATTTTCTAAAGCTTTTTCTAAAATTTTCTCTGCAATATGACCAGAACCTTTAGCAACAACCTCCGGTGCAACTGAACCGGGATCATATTTTAAAGCAACAGCTTTTTTCTTTTTATCCAAAAACCCACCCCATATAAATTTATTCTATGTCAATATTATATTTAAAACCTATTTTATTTATATCCACACCTTTATTTCTTAAAGCAGTTTTCACAAAGGACTTTCTATGAATAGGGCATATGCCATAATCAAGGATAGCCTGAAAGTGTTTATCAGAATTATACCCAGCATTTGAAAAAAACTCATATTCTGGATAAATGTAAGAAAACTCCTCCATTAAGGAATCTCTATATACTTTAGCGAGTATAGATGCACCTGCTATAGAGGCACTTTTGCTATCACCTTTTATGATATTAATTTGTGGAACGGAAATATTAGGTATTTTTTCAGCATCGACCAAAACAAAAATATTACTATATCCCCTATTTACAAAATACTCTACACATTGTCGCATTAAGTCCAAAGTGCAAACCTTTATACCTCGTTTATCTATGTCGCTATTACTAGCAGATAAAATAACTTTATCTATAGCTTTTTTACTTATTTCATTATTTAAAGACTCTTTCATATCTTTATTTAATTTTTTACTATCATCTATATATCGTATAAAATCGTTTCTTTTAAACATCACCCCAGCAACAGTCACAGGACCTGCAAAAGGGCCACGCCCTACCTCATCTATACCGATAATATAGTCATACCCTTTATTATAAACATCTTCTTCATAGGAATACATATTAATTAACCGTAAATCTTCAAATTTTTCTTTTTCCACAAACTTATGAAGTTTCAAAATTCCACTTTGAACAAACTTCCTTTCATCAGTTTGAAGTGTTTTTATAAATTCAAAGATGTCCTCAATATTCCTTTTATGTAAGAGGTTTTTTAATAAAATATTAAATTCTTTATTGTTCTTATATGTATAATCTTGCATTGTACCATTATACTATATTTTTTCTTTTTTTACAACTATCAATATAAAAGTGCCATATAAATCACACAAATTTCAAAGCAACCTTTTAGTCTTAAAAACTTTGCAAATCTTTTGTTAAAAAGTAATTAAAAATCAAGGAGTTACATTTACAAAATAATATTTCAATTATATGAAATGAGCTGTAGGGTGCTGATAAAGTCAATTATAATAGCAGTAGCGTAAACAAAAATAGTGAGTTGGAATAATATCAGCGAAGAATGAGCGTAATTTTTGTGCAGTAATATTTTTTTATATCCTTTATCAACACCCTCGTTTTAGACTTTTGCTATTGATATTTTTCTTTACAAGTAATATAATGATTAAATACACTAAACTTTAGATAACCTTGAGAGGAAACTACAATGGATAATACAAAAAAAGGATATTTATATATCATACTAAGCTACATTATATGGGGACTTCTTCCTATATATTGGAAACAATTAAATACACTAAATGCTATTTATACTATTAGTGCAAGAATTATTTTTTCTTTTATCTTAACGATTTTTTTACTTATATTTTTAAAAAAAGGCGATGAGCTTAAAAAAGTTATAAAAGAACCAAAAAAATTGTTATTATCTATGTTAGCAGGAGTATTTGTAACCCTTAACTGGTTCACCTTCATATTTGCAGTAAATGGTGGAAACACTATTTCAGCAGCTCTTGGTTATTTTATAAATCCTCTAGCTGTAGTTTTAGTTGGAACTTTTGCATTTAAAGAAAAATTAAATACATTATCTAAAGTTTCCTTAGCCTTAGTTTTCACAGGAGTATTGCTTTCAACCCTTATTTATGGTGAATTTCCAATGCTTTCTCTTTTGATTTCCATATGGTTTACACTCTATGGTATTATCAAAAAAATTAATAAAATAGACTCCTTCGTTTCTCTATTTATAGAAACTTTAACCTTATTACCTGTAGCTATAGGGGTAATGATTTACTTTGAAAGTAAAGGTCAAGGTGCATTCACATCAGGAGATACGCAACTTATAATGTATACAGTCCTAACAGGAATAGTAACACTTGTACCTTTAATTTTTTATGGACTTGGAGTTACCATGATACCTTTTAACACCGTAGGCTTTTTCCAGTATATAAACCCTACTTGTATGTTGCTTATAGCTATATTTGTATATAAAGAAACTATAACTCAAGGTGAACTTATATCCTTCGCCTTCATATGGGTTGCCTTAGGTGTATACATATATTCCTTAATAAAAGGTATAAGAGAAAAACAAAAAAAATAAAAAAAGAGGCTGTAAAGAAATAGGCTTTTTCTGTGTCAGTTACATAAAATCAAACTTTTTGTGTATTTCTGTATACACGGCAAAGTTTGATTTTACGCACTTCCTTGAAAAATTTCAATTTCTTTAAACCTCAAAAGGGACTGCAAGAAACATCGCTAAG
>JBKECM010000196.1:0-5318 GCA_047974615.1 Lachnospirales bacterium | reverse complement strand
CGCTATTATAATTTTTTTCTTTTTGACTTTATCAGCACCTTCTTTCCTCGCTGATTTTATGCTATCTCACTATTTTCGTGCCATTATCATTAGTAATATTTTTTTCTTTTTTGACTTTTTCAGCACCCTCGGTTTTTAGAGGTTGCCTTATCTTAATTTAATATTAATTATTTATTTTTTTAGTATCCAATAGCTTTTTGTAAAGCACGTAACATATCTAAGGTTTCACCTACAGTTGTTACACCACTATAGTTTGAGCCACTATATATACCAATATCTTTTGCTACATATACTGCTTTTGCAAGGCTTTCACTTGTTAAAGCGTTTTTAAGTTCTGTATATGTTACATAGTTTGTTATTTTGTAACTACTAATACTTTGCCCAGATTTGGCTTCATAGATGTTCATAATAGCACCTATAGTTTGTGCGTTCGTTGCACCACGATTTTTATTTCTATCGTTTATGTTAACTCCAAGCTTTGATAATGCAGTTGTGCTATCATCGTAAGTTTTTCCTGTTAAGTTTGCATAAACTTGAGCTAACATAGAGTTTGTTAATTCTGCTTCAGTATCTAAAGTACCTTCACTACTTAACACATCGTATAAATTAAAATCACTAATTAAATCTTTTGTTTCAGTATCAGTATTTGTAGTTATATTATAGCTTAAACCAGTAAAAATATAAGTGCCGTCTTTACTTGCGTTCATAGTTGATGTTGTAGAATTTTCAGTAGTTTTTTGAGCTACATAAGAAGTACCGTTAAGTAACAGTCCTTTTGCTTTGTCAACATCACCTTTTGTTGCAGTAAGACTTACTGTGCCACTATAGTTTGATATACCTTCTGTTGCAGAAGTAAGAACTGTTTCATCAAAAGATTTTTCTATATATTCGTAAGCATCATCAAGCATTTCTGCTCTAAACTCTTCTATCATAGATAAAATCTCCGGCGATAACTCCCCACCTTCTACGGCTTTTTCTATATCATCTTTTATATCATGGTTTTCAAATTTTGCTAAAAGTTGTTCTGTTACATAAGCTTCTATTTGGTCTTCCCACGCAGGTGCTCCTTGTGTAAAAGCTACAAGCTCCATATCAACTACTAATTTATCTGTCAAAGGTGCTTCTCCATTGATTTTTTCAGTAGTATTTTGAGGTGAAACTGTAATTTTTAAATAATAGTCGCTTACATCTTTACCTTGTAACGTTTTCTTCATATTAATCATAGCTTGTGTGTTATTGTCAACAAAAGCATTTTTAAAGTTAAAAGTTACGTTTTCGTATTTGCTTTCAAGGTTAAGTTTTTTACTTAAAACGTCTTCATATATATCTCCCGGTATATAGAAAGTATTTACTCTATCAGAGTTCATATCCTTCATTTTCCAAGTTTTACCTACAAGTCTATCAAGTTGATTTTCCCATTTGTCTGTTCGATATACAAGCTCATATAAACTACTATTATCGTTTAATATCCACTCGTTAGTGTTCATTAATTCTTCTAATATGTCTTTTATATAATCATTCCAGTTATCTATGTCTGTTTCATCTTCATAGTCATCACCAACTTCTGTTTTCCATCTTAAAATTTCGCTATAAATGGATACAGTACCGTCAGCTAAAACATGACGTATTCTAAAGTAGTATGTTTGACCCGGTTGAAGGCCGTTTACCGTATATAAGAAAGAACGATATCCGTCATCACCTAGAACACCAGCTGATTTTTTCAAAGTATTTGAGTCCATTCTATATGGATCAGTCCACTCACCGTCACCTTGTTTATAAGATATTTCAAAGAAGTCGTTAACTCCTAATGTACTTACATCAGATATCATACCATAAAACAAAATAGGTACTTGTGTTTGTGCATCAAAAGTTTCATCTTGCTTTACAGAAAGATTTTTTGGTGGTTGAATAGTGCTTGTTGTAATATTTAAAGGTATCCAAGAAGAATATGTTGTAACACCCGTATCTGTTGTATCCGCTGTATCTTTTACAGTTTTTACTGAACGGAAGTAGTAATAATAAACTTTATTGCTATTTAAAGACGTATCATTAAAAGAAGTTCCAGTATTATCTATTGATGCTGTAGCTTCTGTAGTGCTTGCATAAGCATTTGTAGATACATTAAATTTTTCTACCTCATCATCAGTTATTCTATATCCACTTTTTAAGGCTACATCAGAGGTATATGTTGTTAAAAAATTTGATATAACAGATTTATTATTTAAGTATGCATCATTAAGCTTTACACTTTCAAGTTTTAATACTTCGTATTGCAATGTTTGAGTATATCCCTCTAAATCAGCAAGTACATAAGGTGCTATTAAAAAAGTTGCATCTTTAATATTAACCTCTTTAACTGTAACAACTGGTGCTTGTGGGTCAACATCTGAAGGTTCAGGTGTTGGCAACTCGCTTTTTGTTGTTTCAGCAAAAATCAAACTTGGTTTTGAATACTCTGTTAAGTTTTTTTGTGTACCGTTTAATGTTACTTTTAAACCATTATGATAAACAACAGTTTCAATAAACCCATAGTATTTTGTGTTTAAATCTAAACCGTCTATTGTAAGTGTATTTTCAATCGTTGCACTTTGAGAAGTTTTAAAAGATTCAATTACATCACTTGATAATGGATATTTTTCAACTACTACATATGGTCTACTTGATGACGTATTTCTTATTACATCAATAGGTTTTGTACTAGCAGAAATAGTATCACCGTTTATATTATTAAATAATATTCTGTTTTGAACTGTAGCACTAGGTTTTAAAAGGCTACTATAAGCATATGGTACAGCTTGACCAGTAGTGTTAGATGAACTGTAAACTCTCTCACTATAGCTTTTATTATAGAAAGTATCTTTAAAATCATCTTCTTTTTGTGAGAAATAAATATTATAGTAAACGTCTAATTCAGCAGTTGCTAATTCTTCATCTGTATATATAGATTTTAAATATGAATATACGTCACTACCTACTGTCTTCCATGTTAAATCAAAAGATGAACGGTCTTCATCATCACCATCTTCTTTTAGTGTAACTATAACATTTGAAGTATCAACATCAGATGCCGTTGGTACTTCTATAAAAGATTCATCGTTTAATGTTATGTTTTCTAAAGTAGAAGTATATTTGTTTATTTCACCATAAGTGTCTGTTTCAAGATAGTTTAAAGCTAAAAAATAAATGTTAGGATATTCAAATTCCTTTAAAGTATCAGCAATATCTTCTGTACCTGCATCAAATATGTAGTTTACATAAACTCTATAATAAGTTTCGTTACCGATAACTTCTTCTACAATCTTTGGTGTACCTTGTATAGTGTACAAACCATTTTTTAAATTATCCTTTACTGCTACTGTAACGGGACTACCAGATGTAACTGTAAGAGTTATATTTGCCTCTTCGTCCCAATCACCTTTTAAGTCTTGGGTTAATGAACTGTCTAAAGAGTAATTTATATCAACGCTTCCGCCTAAGTCAGTCATTTTCTTATCTAAATTACTTTTTTTACTAATAATCCAAGATGTATTAAGTTCTAAATTACTTTGACCTTCTACTCTTACACCATTTTCATATTTTGCAGATAAGTTATATGATTCTACAGTAAATTTTTCTGGTACACCTACTACAGAAGTATCAATTTCTGGTTCATAGTATAATGGTTGAGAATAATATTTTATAGATGTATCACTTACGGTTGAAGCTGTTTGATTAAGGTTAAACTCTATATAGTATTCACGTGCAGTAGCTTCTGGGTCTTCACCTTCAGCAACTGGCTGTATAGTAAGTGGTAAGCTTATAACTTCTTTACCGGTTTCAGGGTCATAGTTTACTTTTACTAGAGATTCAAACCCATTTCTGTATTGGTTTATAGAAGGTGCCGATTTATCAGCCATCATATTGGCATAAAGAACATATGCACCAAGTAATTTTTCGTTATTTTCATTTACAAAAGGTGTAATACTAAGGTAAAGACTACCACCATATTGAATAACTTTATATTTTGGGAAAGTGTATATTGACACACTTGAAGGTATTTCTTGTTTTTTAAATATAATATTTGTACTACTATCACTACAATTCATATATACAGAGTTATTAGTATATACAACACCAGCTTTCAAGTTTGGTATTTTAACAGTAACTTTTGAAGAATTTACTGTAGCAGTTGTACCTGACTTTGAAATAGTTGAGTCTACCGTTGCACCATTTAAAATGTCATTTAAACGGAAAGTGAAACTTTGACTTGAAGTTTCAGCACCAATATAAAACTGAATATTTATATTATTTATTTTATCTGAATGTGTTGAACTAAATGTTTTTGCAGTAGGGTCATACCACTTTGGCATATCAAAAGTTATATCAAGTCCCACAACATCATCAGCTGGCCATGGTCCTGTCGTACTATCATGTATAACTTTATCATACATATATAGCAATGTGTTACCATATGGTTCAGAAGTCATAGTACTTGTATTGATACCTCTTGTATAATAACTTTGTATTTCTCCATTCATAGATACATCATAAATGTAGCCTTCTAAAATTTCGTCAACTATGTATAATTTAAGTTGACCATTAGACCATAAAAATCTATAGCCTTTACCGTTATAAAGAATAGAAAAACCAGTATTTTCTTTTAAAGAAAATTTCGCATTACTAACTGTTGAGTTTGAAACATCTGAAACTTCAATCTTAGCATGTGTGTTGTTGTTATAACTAGTCAAAGAAGTTGCATATAAAATAAAGCTATCTTCTGGAGGATAATATATTTTATAGCTAGAAGCAGGCACAAAAATAGGTGTTCCATCTTGAGTAGTATAAAAAAGTGAAAAATCTATAGTGTCATCACCATCTATGTTTTCTACTTGTGCATTTAAAATTTTGTCATCATCAATAGGAACTGACACAAGTTGGTTTTGTACTGTATTTGTATAATTCCATTTTAATAATAAATCTTTATTTTCAGTACTTGTTATACTGCTTTCTGTAGGGTACTGATTAGCTTTATTATATGTTAAGCTTGAGTTAAAGTCCCCTTTTAAATTATAAGTGTTCGCTGCTTGTACTTCTGTAGTAAAAGTAAAACCTCCAAAAATACTAATAGCAAAAACAAAAGCTAAGGCTGTAGCTATTCCTCTCTTTAATTTAGATAAAATCATATTCATTTAAACCTCCCAAAAGTTGCTTATATATATTATTTTATGGTGACCTCTAAAAACTCGCTTGATTTAATTTTCTTTTAAATTTTAAATAGTTCAAGAAAGCTTCGACAACGCATAACAGCGTGTTTCTGCTAGGAGAGAGGGTGCTGAAAA
>JBKECM010000188.1:0-11994 GCA_047974615.1 Lachnospirales bacterium | reverse complement strand
TAACAAAATCTATGTTATCTCCATTTTCATAGGAATATTTACTAAGTCTTTCAATATCAAAGGAATTATCAAAAAAACAAGCCGTTTGATTAGTTAAAATATATTTCTCAAAGGCAATCTTATCACTTGTAAACTGTAAAGTATCGATTAATCCATCTTTAGTAAAACTATTTAAGCTAATAAGTAATTCTCTGAAATTATTCTCATATCCACCAAAAACAATATTGTTATCCTTTACATATAATCCATCATATGTGTTAAATGAACTGTAAAAATCCTCAATATAACTATCAATACCCGATAAACCTACAAAATACTCACCTTGATTTCTAAGTTCATTATCATCATAGGATTTTTTCATTTTAGTTAAAAGAACTTTAAGATCCGAAAAACTATTTACTTCCTTAATGTCTTCCTCATTTAACCAATCTTTTCTTATTGCAAGTTTTGTAGTATTAATTCCATCAACAGTTACAATAGGTATGTAAAGCATTTCATTTTCAGAAAAAGCCAAGGATACTTCAGGATATTTCTCTATAATTTTTTTAAAATTTGGCATATCGTCTAAATATGGCTTAATATCTAAAATTAAATTATTGCTATAATAATCTTTTAACTCATTTGACTTATAATTTTTATAATAAACATCAAATTTTTTATTTGTTATAGCATTGAAAAATTCTTCCTCATTTTCTTCTGTAGTTGCTACATAGTTTACTTCTATTCCAGTTTTACTTTTAATGTTTTTAATTGTTTCTATGTCATTAATATCCATTGACTCATATTGCTCAAAACCAGCATTAACCAAAAAATTTATTTTATCCTCGTAAACTACGAAGTGGTCTTTTTTCATATCATAAACCAAGGTTGCACCCATTATAATAATGAGAATGATTGGTATAAATATTAAGTATAGACTTTTCCTATTATTCATTTATATCACTCCAAGGAAATAATGCAATTCTAAGTTTACTACAACCATAAGGTATTAGTTCAACGTCTACCTTTTCTCCTAGATTTTCCTTTACGGGAGATATTGGTAAATCACCTGCTACATTTTTATCCATTACCCAGTCCATAACATCTCTACCTACAGTTTTAATAACTACTGGTGGATTGTTTTTGTCAAATACTAAATCAGGTAAATCTTTCTCTATAACTTCAAATTTGGCTTTTTTATCTAATGCATAATTCCACTTAGATTTTGGGTAAATTTCAATGTTTGGAAATTCTTTTAATCCATCATCACGTTTTATTCGTTCTTCTAATATATTAAGTGCATATACAATAGGTCCACGTACTACAGAAATACCCTCATTGTAATCCCATTGTTCAATTTTAACCCCCATATCAAATATGATTTTTATCTCATCTAGGTTTCTAAATTCACGATTAACAATAACATTACTTCCTACAGGTATTGGCTGAATCTCTGTATTGTTAACAAGTATCTTAAATTTATCACACCAATTAGGTATCCTTATGTTAAATGGAAACTTCACTTCCTTATCACAGAAGAATTTAAAGTTTACTACATTGTTAAATGGATAAGTAGTTTCTTCTTCTAGTTTAACTGCTATATTATTAATATTAAGCATAACAGATATAGGCATATAAGCCCCAACATATACCTCATCGCCTCTTTGCAATATAGCACTTTTAGTGAATTTTGGAAACCCTTGATGTAAGTTAGCTAAACAACATCCAAAGTTCGGCTCATAGCCATAAATATTAGAATCATCTTTTAAATTATACCATTCTCTATTTGCCACATTGCACATAACTTGATTAACTTGCTGTACATACTGATGACCTTTAAAATCTTCGAGTATAGTGCCCGGCAAGGCATTATAAGTAATTCTTTCAAGTAAATCTATATACTCATTATTACCTGTTGCCTCAAAAAGAACTTGCAAAGAAAACATCATTTCAACTACAGCACATAATTCAGTACCTTGTGTAGGATTAATTCCGGCTAAATGTTCGTCACCAGAAAACATTCCTGTAACTTGTCCGTGATATTTTTTTAAGTTTTCTATAGCATTACTAATAGAATTTAAGTATTTTATGTCCCCACTATATTTATACTCCATTATAGGCTGTTTAATACCCATTGCCACATTTACAACGTGAGTTGCGTGAAATTGCATTATGTCATAAACAACTTGTCTTGTACTATTTTTCCATATTATATCCCAGTCGTAATAATACTTAGTTGGACGTGTGAATGGAAAATTAGTAAAATAATCTGACCAATTATGAGTCTGTTCATTCACTACACCAATTAATCTTAATAATTTTTCATCTTCAAATTTATCGTACAACCAGTATATACAATATGCGAAATCTCCACCTCTTGCTCTTGCCCACTCTTTCATTTTATAGCTATTATAGTTATCAATGCAAAAATAGAAGTATTTTTTCATAAAAGATAAAACATTTGAATTATTAGTACATTCATAATATGAAATTAAAGCCTTAAGAATAACATATTTTGGCCAAAATAAACTTTCATCAAAATCAGAAGTTTTATATGTAGCACCAAAATCTCCATTTTCTCTTTGAGAATTAAGAATGTGGTTAATCCACTTTTCTATCTTCAGTATCCCCTTTTCGTTTTTTAAAAGGTAAGAAAGTGGAATAAGTCCATCTAACCAATAAGGTGGACGTTCCCAAGTAATAAAGCTACCACCTAGCCAATCAGAATTATTACCAACATATGGCCAATATTCATCTAAGTCAAGGGTTATACCTTTAAGTTGTAATTCTAGTAAATCTTTAAAATACCCCTTTGGTTGAATTTTATCTAAGTCAATTGTTTTCAATTTATTATGTATCACTTTACACACTCCCAAAAAATATTAATTTAATCAAAAAATGAATTTTATGTTTAGGTGTTAAATTTTAGATGATATTAAAAATTAATTAGTTATTTTGCTCCTTTAATGAGTCTTAAAATATTCTTATTTATCTTTAGTTAGTAATAATATACTAAAATCAGCAATTGTTCACGTGTACAATTATCTAATACAATTATACTTCCTAAATTTGCAAATGTCAATGATGTTTTGATATTTTTTTTTATTAAAATTAATTTTTTTTTAGATATTATAATAATATGATTAAGATTTATATTTAAATTTTACTTAAAAATAGCTATAAAACTATACGTTTTAATTAGTTTTTAGGTTTTAATAACTAAAACTATTTTAGTTACTTAATAGTAAATTTATTTTTCATTGGTAAAAAAGCCTAATCAATTCACTAGGAACATTTAGACTTAAAATGTAGATTTATAGCGTATTTAAAGATACGCAAGTTATCTGATTTTTTGAACAAATACGTAGTATTTAGTTTTGTGTAGCAAAACACGTCAAAGATATATGGCAACGTTGCAAAATTCAGGGAATGGCACATTGCAAAAGAAAAAATCAAATTTTCATACTTTTGACAAACGCCTGAAATGGCAAAAAAAACGCCATTTCCACAGTTTTTGTCAAAAGCCGCAAAGCCGTTGTTTTGTAAAGAACACGACGAACAAGGGCGACGAAGTCGTTTTCACTTAGTGAAAATTCCGATATTAAAATGGATTTTTCTATATTTTGCAATGAAGCCATATTTAATACTAAAGGTTTGGCAAAGCTAATTTTTCAGCTTTGCCCTATGTAATTACATTACACTTACGATTATTAACTTTCAAAATATTTATAACCAAATCCATCAATTTCAATATTTTGCATTCTATCTTTAAGGTATACATTGCACCCCATTTTAAAAGGGTGTGGGTTTAAAACAAAAACACTTCCGTCTACTTTATTTACCACTCTAAAATCACAATTATAGTTAAAGTGTTTAATTTTATAACATTCATCAATCCATTTTAAAATATCCATTTGGTCTTTCATTAAATATTCTATAAAACCGTTTAAAATTATTAAATTGTTTTTCTTAAGTAAAACTTTAGTATTATAATTCGTAACACCAATAGTTTCAAAATTAGTATCTAAAATATCAAGATTTTTGTAAGTATATACTATTTCATTATCATTAAGTAATAATTTTTGAGAAAAGCCATCTTTAATTTGTTTTGTAACTTTTATATCTAAATAATCAATTAATGTAGTATCTTTTTCATACCACGTATTTGTTGGTAAATTACCTACAATTACAATATTAATATTAAGTTTAATTAGTTCAATTAACTTATTTTGTAACTCGCTAGATAATTTTCCATCAACTAAAAAGTATATGCACTTATATTCCTTAAGTTTTTCAATAGGTGTATCAAGAATATTTATTATTTCTGGTTGATGATTGCCTTTAAATAGAAAATAATAAAATTCTTCTGTATACCTACTTAATTTGTCCCATATTAGTCCCGGAAAATGCTCAAAGGACATAGCACAGTCATATGTTACGTCAGATTTAACAGACGGATTATTTGCTTCTAATATAGCTTCTTTCACAGAGTCAAATTTTTCAGTTTTATTACCATCTAAGTCTACTAATGATTGCCACTTATGATATTTACCGTTAAACCCCATTCCATTATCATTCACTCCCTCGTGAAATAAATACATATTTAATCCCTTATATCCGTATAGTAAAGACCAAAATGTAAATAGCTTAAGCTCTTCTTTAAATACTTTTGGCGTATCATACCAGAAGCCAGATTCGTGTTCAATAACAAAAGGAGGATTTTTCATAATGCTTTTCAAGTAAGAAGCACCATACTCGCAAAAATAAGCAAGGCTTTTATCATTTAATCCACCAAATAGAGAATAATAATTGTCTGTACCTATAAACAGTCCTGTCATTTTTTCTTTAATTTTTGGAAACAGTGAAATCGCTTTAGGGTTATACGCATTATGAATAAATAATTTATCCATACCATTTTGCACATAAATATTTTTTAAATATTCAAAATATTCTGTATAATAAGTTGTATATTGCTCCTCCAAATGTAAATTTTTATAATTTGGATTATTTACGATGTTAGAAAATTCTATTTTACCAACCACATCATAATTTTTCTTAAATACTCTATTAAATTTTTCAAGGGTAAATTCCTCTTCAATATATCTTTGTAAATACTCTAATCTATAAGAAGAATTATCGTCTACATCTAGTCCCGGTATCTCATTACATAATTGAATCATTATGACATTTTTCTCAAAAGGCTTACATACTTCTATTACCTTTTCAAAGTATTTTTTTGTTTTATCTCTAAATACTGGATTATTATGTCCAAAGGCAAAGTTAAATTCACTTTTCTGCAACTTGTCATTATTATAATTACGTATTGTATGTTGTCCATAATTCTCAATTAGCCAATTAGGTAATCCTAAGTTAGTCATTTCTGAATATATATATGGGCCGGGTCTTAGTATTATTTTTAAATTAAATTGTACTAGTAACTTCATAAATTCTACAAGATTTGTGTTTTCCTTTGTATAACCTGTAAAATCAAATTCTCCCTCTTTGTACTCGTGTACAAGCCAAGGTATATAAAAAGCAACTGAGTTACAACCTAACTCAATCGCTTTTTCAACTACATTTTTCCAAACAGTCTTTTCTATTCGAAAATAATGTATTTCAGCACTTATTAAATATTCCTTTTTATTTTCAATTAAAAAATCATTTTCATAAATTTCAAACATATTATCCACCTAACTATTACTATCCATTATAAGCTCCAATTTCGTGTAGTTTTTTTCTATAGCAGGTAAACGTTTAAGTGTTAAGTAATCAAAAAGTATATGTATAGCTTCATAGCTTTGTCTAACCGGTTCGTGTGTAATTGTTGATGTAATACAACCATTTTTTAAGTATTTTTTTACATTCTCATTAAAGTCGTATCCAACTAAGATAAATTTGTCTTTAAGTCCCATTTCTTCAATTTCATTTCCCAAAACTCCAAGACCATCTATAGTTAAAAATAAACCATCGACATTGTCAATTTTAACAGCGTCCTTAAATCTATTACTTAAATTTGTACCCTCACGGTCAAATTTTTTAATATCCACAATATTTATATTTTCACAATTTTTTACAACACTTAAAAAGCCTTGTACACGGTCATCAATAGGTTGAATAAAATCTTGTAAAGTAAAGATACTAATTTTCCCATTTCGTAAAGTGTATAGCTTTTTAAATAGCTCACCAGCTAATACTCCTGATTGATAGTGATTACAACCTACAAAGGCAATACTGTTTGACTTTGGCATGTCTACATTGTATAGAACAACGGGTATATTATTTTCTTCAAGCTTTTTAAGTGATAATGTCATAATCATAGGATTATTTGGACATAATGCTACCCCGTCATAATTTTCAAGAATTATTTTATCAATAACTTCTACTTGCTCGTAAGGTTCTTCAATATTAGTTTCAATATAATCAATTTCCACACCTGAATAACTAAGATCACGACGTGCCAATTCAAATCCTTTTTTTATCTCACCCCAAAAATCGTATGGCTTAGAAAAAGTTACAAGTGCAATTTTAAGAGATTTCCTCATAACTAGACTTCTTGCCGCCTCATTAGGAATGTAATTCAATTCATCAATAACTTTTTGTACTTTTCTTCTCGTTTCCTTATTTACATTAGGACTATTATTTAACACGCGACTAACAGTACCTCGTGAAACCCCTGATTTTTCTGCTATATCTTTTGTAGTTACCATATTGCACCCATTTCTATAAAATACTTAATACTAAGGTACTGAAAAATGGTATAAAAAAATAATTATAGGAATTTTTAAATAAGATATTTTCAATTTCTTATTATTTTGTAACGATAACACCTATCATTGTTTTTTCTTTTGGACTTTGTCAGTACCTTAATATAATTATATATTCTTTTTAACGACAATGCAACAAAGCAATATAAAAAAAAGGTCAATTTTTAAGAATATCTGAAAATTTTGATAACTTTATTTGTATTCTTAAATCTTTTGTCGCATCGAAAATTCCAGCTACATCAAATCCACCATTAATACCCGATGTAACCCCTGCCACTGCATCTTCAATAACTAAGCAATTTTCTGGACTTTCACCTAGTTTATTTGCTGCTAATAAATATACTTCAGGGTCTGGTTTAGAGTTTTTAATGTCATTACCATCAACGATAGTGTCAAACCAATCTATTATATCAAGTTTAGATAAAATAAACTTTGCATTTTTACTCGATGAGCCAATACCTATTTTAACGTTCATATCCTTCAATTTTAATAGTGTTTCTTTAACCTCCGGACTTAAATCTTTCTTTGACATATTATCAAGTAATTTTACATAGGTTTCATTTTTTTCACTTGCCAACTCCACCTTTTCACTTTGACTATAATTATCTTTAGTACTATCCAATAATATATCAAGAGATTCCATTCTGCTAACACCTCGTAAAAGATTGTTTTTTTCCTCATCAAAAGGTAAAACTAATCTATCAGCAAGGTTCTTCCAAGCAATATAATGGTATTTATCTGTGTGGCATATAACACCGTCTAAATCAAATATATAAGCTTTATATTTCATAATTCACCTCTAAAAAAATGGTTTTGATGTCAACAAAACATTTGCATAAGGAGTTCCCTGACCTGTTCTTATAATTGCTTTACATTCCCTTGTTAATTCTTTAAATTCACTATGGGAAATTTCAGAATATGTACTTGTGATATTTGTAAAGTTTATAAAAGTTTCATCGGCATTTTCTCTAAACTCTCTAGCAACAATAACATCTTCAACTATCATTGCATCCAAAATGCTTTCATACACATCTAAAAATGACGGTTTGCCAACTATATATGATAAGTCAATACACTTAACGTCCTTTGGAATTGGCAATCCTGGGTCTGCAATACATATTTTGTCTGTATGTCCAAGTTTACCTAAAACTTCATTTATTTCTCTATTAATATGAATTTTTTTATACATAGTTCTCCTTCTATAATCGTGGCAAACGTTCTTTAACACTTACTATTTCACTATGTTTTTTATGAGGTTCACTTTGATACCAGTAAGCCGTTGATGAATAGTCTAAGTTTAAGATATTTGCGTGGCCTGTTTCAAAAGTAAATTTAATTTTTTCTTTGAAATGAATTGGGTCGTGTATATGTAGTCTATACATACTATTTTTACCTCCCCACGGTCTTCCAACTTTGTTACCACTATATAATGTTATACCATTATATAATGAAGAAAATTCTTTTTTAGGACAAAAAGCTGTGTTAAAGTAATCTTCTGTGCCTGTACCATTAATTTTAGGTAAAGTATTGAAATCTTGGTCAATCCAAATCATTTCATCGCCTTCCCCATACCAATAGTTACTTTCTATATTGAAGTTATCTATGTTTAAATTACAGCCAATATAGTGACCACACCCTTCTGCTTCAAACAACACATAATTTTCTTCGCCATACAAGTTGTTTTTTTCCCATTTGGCAGGATACCAACTAGGCAGTGCCTTATTTTCAGTTTTACTTAGAGATAAATGCTCTTTATCCTTTTGGTTAGGTTGTGTATCCTTTTTTTGATTATATTGAGCATGAAAATATACTACAGATTCATCTAATTCCCTATATTCTTCAAAGTCAATTTTATAGTAGAACATTATACTCTTATTACATCCATTTTCGATTTCAATGCGAGCTTTTTTTCTAAATGGCATTGGGAAATATGAGTTCATACTTCTTCCACTATCTTCCGAAGCACTTTGTAAAAAATTTTCAAAGGGTCTTTTAATCCCAAACCCAAGACCAAAAAAATCTCCAAGTGGAGCAATAACACTAGGATTTTCTTCATTATCCCAATACATTCGTATTATAGTTTTTCTAAGTGAATATAATTCACTTTCATCTTCTGCAATAGTAACCCATATATGCTTTATAATACCACACCCATTATAGTCCATTATATTAACTTTTTCATTAGGCTTAATGTCTATCCAATCTTTGTTCCCTCCCTCTTTATCGTAGGAAGATAAAGCATTATAAGTTGCCTTCTGTATCTTATATAAATTTTCCATAGTCACTCCTTAAACATCACAAGCAAAATCTAATTGTTTTTATTTCATAAGGTGAAAATTTGATTTCCTTTAAGTCTATAGTTGCAATAAATTCACCCAGCATATTACACTCAACTCCATTGCTATATACCCCAAATTCTAAAGTTTCTACAACTTCTTTTTTAGAATAATTTACAACACGTACATATCTATAATTATCTTCAATAAAAAGCTGAGATATTAGCGTTGTATTGCATTTTTTAGAAAATTGTAAATCATTGGTTGTTTTAATGGGTAATGCCCTAGTTGATTTAACAAAATTTACACTATCAAAAGGCGTACTTGTTTCAAATTTAATGCTAAACTTAAATTCATAATCGTTTAATAAACTACCCTTTGTTAGTTTAATTTTTAAAGTATTTTTATCTCTTACTACTCTTTGACTGCCATAATTTTGTATCGTAAATAAATCATTAATTCGTAGATAACTTAAAAAGTAAAAATTATCTATCTCCGTTTTTTCTTCGTAGAAAGGATAATCTCTGTAAACACTAGTAATGTCATCTTCAATATAAAACTTACTAAAGGCATCAACATTTAAGAAAACGTCAGTATATATAAACGCTTTTGTATCAATTATTTCAGTAACTTTATTTAAAATAACTTCTGAACTTGCAAAAGCAACAGGCGTATCAGTTGTGTGTAAAGTTAGTAAATCACAATGTAATTTTAATTTAATAAATAAATCATCTTCTTCTATCCCTGTACACTTAACGTGCATAGAGCTTGTTTGGTCAGGGCAATGCTTTGCGCCATCAAATTGGAACGTAAACTGCAAATGAGCTGGAGATAGAGCATAAAATCCGTCACCATGTTCATTGCCTTTACCTATTTGCCCAGAAAAAGCTTCATAGTAAAGGTTAGTACTTGTCTTTTTATAATGTATCTTTACTTTCCAACCATCAATATGCTCAATTTTAAAATTCTTTGTTTCAAAGAAGTTATTACTACTATTTAAGGTGTTTGCCTTTTTTTCAAATACCTCAATGGAATTAACTTTATACGGACTTGTAAAAAAAGATACCGAAATGAAATTATATCCATTTCCAATTTTCGAAGATACTTCACATTCATTGTTATTGACTTTAATACCAACTTCTTTATCAGTTTTAACTCTAAACTCTTTTGTAATTAATCCACTACTATAATTTGTAACCATTATAAAGTTTAATCCAAAATCAAGCATTTCCCCATCAGTTATTAAATTTATCTTATCTATTATTTTATTGTATTCATATATAACAAGCTCATTGGCATTTGTAGCTATACCATCTTTTGTATATGCACGATAGCTTCTAGCCACGCTTACGTCGTGGTTTTGGAGTAGTAGCATTTCTTTCCATATTTCATCAATGTTTATGTTTTCAAGCCTATCTCTACTATGATTTAAAAATGCGAAAGTTTCAAGTGCCGATAATTTATCTTCACATACATTGTTAAGATAAATAACTTTATCTCCTTGATACCCCCAGCCTCCACCTTGATACCAGTCATTACCGTAGTTAGCGTTGTCATAGTCAATATAGATAGTATCTCTCTGGATTTTATCGACAGTCTTTTGAAAGTAATCATCTATACTAGTGGATATGTAACCTTTTTCTTTTACATAATTTATAGCCTTTTCAAAAGGTACAAGACTTGCTCCCCAATCCATACCCGGCACCCATACTTCAACCCATTGAAATAACAAAGGATTATCATAGCTTTCCAGTAGATTTTCGTATATTTCATAGTCAGCATATTGTCTAACGCAAGATACCATTATATTATTTGCAGGAATTGTAGGAATAACTGTATCATCAATACCTTTCCAATCAATCATTGACTTATTTATAGGAAATACTTGTCCTGAATTTTGGCATTGTAAACTTGCATACTTAAAGCCACTTTTTTTAAGTAACTGTGGCAGTTGAGGGTGAAACCATTGCTCTTCAACTAAAAATGTAAGCACATCATAATCAAGTAAATTCTTAATTACTTTTTTACCAAAGGTAAGCTGTCTAATGTTACTTTCCCAGCCATAGTCTTGCCCTAAGGGCTGTGCATAAGTACTTCCAGCTACACTTACCTTTCCCTTTTTTATATAGTCACGAAGTCTTTTTAATGTGTCCTTTGAAACTTCTTCTAATAACTCATAGCTATAGGAGTCTAATTCCATACTTGTATGTATATTATATTCATCTGCTCCACTTAACATTTTTTCTACAGTATACACAGTCGAAAAACCTTTATTAATAAACTTACCATTATAAAATCCCTTAGGAAAAGCATACCCAATTCCAGCTTCAGTCCAATGATTACATAGAAAATAATATTTGTCTGACATATCTCACCTATAAAACTTCCGAAACTTTAACTATGCGATTTTCTTTAATAGATAGTCGTATCGCTTCAAGAGTGGCAATAGTTTTATAGCCATCTTCAATGTTAGGCATAGCTACTTCATTTTCATGTAAGCACTTTGCAAAATATTCAGTGTAATTTATAAACTCACCAGCGTGATGGTTTATACCCTCATATTGAAAGTAATGATAAACATCTTCGAAATATCCCTCGATTTTTTCTTCTTCATTTTCAAATTTGGATATCGACTTAAGTTGTGGATACATTCCTTGATAAGTTCCCTTTTCTCCGTACAATGTGCATTGAATCCAAGGTGTGAAACTATGAATATGCTCAAGTCCATATAGTCCGAGTACTCTTGCTGTTTTTCCATTTTTAGCTTTTAAATTAACTGTAAAGGTATCCATTTTATTAAAATCATTGTTTTTTGCTATACTTGATATATCACCATATGCTTGAACTTCTTCAATATCCCCTAAGTACCATCTTACTAAGTCTACAGGGTGTGACATACAGCCAAAAATTAGGTCAAAGTTATTATCTATATCCTTTGTCCACTCTCTATTATTATAAAACCACCTCATATCGTG
>JBKECM010000178.1:0-18575 GCA_047974615.1 Lachnospirales bacterium | reverse complement strand
TCGCCCTTGTTCGTCGGGTTCTTTACAAAACAACGGCTTTGCGGCTTTTGACAAAAACTGTGGAAATGGCGTTTTTTTGCCATTTCAGGCGTTTGTCAAAAGTATGAAAATTTGATTTTTTCTTTTGCAATGTGCCATTCCCTGAATTTTGCAACGTTGCCATATAAATATGTTTATACTAACTCATAAATTGTTCTACCATAAATGTTACACATTTTTATAGTTACTAAACACTTTAATTATTCAAAGTAAAACAAAAGGGTGTTAATTATTTCAACTAAACACCCTTAAATTTTTATGGATTTAATATTTCTTCTTCATTTGGTATAGCAGGTGTTTCTATAGGCGTTTCACTAGGCGCCTCTGCAGGAATTTCACTAGGAGTTTCTGTTCCATTTGAATCTGTTGTTTCTCCTGTTGGATCTTCAATTATTTCATCAGTTGTTTCTTCGCCTTCCTCAATAGGTCTTTCACTTGCCGGAATTGTACCAATTTTTTTGATACCTCTTACAGAAGAATATGAACTACTATTTAACCATACAGATTCTTGATAAACACCGTCTATGTATATATTTTTATAAAGATCGTACTTTACACCATTTATTGGATTTTTTTCATAAACTTCTTCGTCATCATACATAGTATCATCATAAACTATCTCATCTTCTTCTGGAGCCCAAGTGTTAATATATTTGCTTGTAAGGTCGATAGTTCTGTTTTCAGGGCGTTCATCTTTACCATATATGTTAACATATACATCTTTTGTTTCTGTATCAAGATAACTTTCTACAAGTATAGGATATTCACTTGAATTTTTAAACCTATAATCTATCCAACCTTCAGCCATAGTAGCATCAAAAGCATAATTCATATATCCTACTTTTAATGAGTGATTTAAACGTTCTACGATTTCAAGTTCACTTTTTAAAGTTGCATTATATAATGTTGAACTAACTTGACATACACCACCACCGATACCGTCAATGAGTTCATTATTTTGAATAACCTTAGATACCTTAAAGCCATTCTCTATAGTAATAGGTCCGTATGCATCAGCAGTTGAAAAAATATCACCAGGGTACACCACAACGTTATTAATTTTTTCAGTAGCAACGCCTAAATTTTCATTTCTATCAGCACTTGAAGTTGCATAACTAGTTTTAGACGATCCTAAGAGATCCGTTGACATTTTAACATCTTCTAAAGTGTATTCAGACTCAACTGTTTCTAAAGTAACTACCACCACATTATCATTTTCAGAAATTGCGTTTTTTATATCTTCTAAAAGTTTTTCTTTATTTACGACTTGACCTACAACACCATCTGTAAAAGAAAAATTAGTAATATCAGTTTCCGTTCCTGTCTTAGAAAAAGTTGCATTTTGTGGTTCAATATCATTTTCAAGTGCAATAGCATCAATAGTTTTGTTTATTGACTCATCATCAAAGATAAATGATATTGTTATATCTTTTTTACCCTCATTAATATCATTTTTAACTTTGTCTTCATCAACTTTAACACCAAAATCTGAATAACTAAAAGTATATGATTTTTCTGGTAACTCTATTTCAACAGCTTTACTTTTAATATCATTCTGAATATTTCCGTATATTTCCTCAAGATCACTCTCATCGGAAAAAGTTACAGTTTCACCATTTACAGTTATAACTTCTTCTTCCTTTTGTTCTTGTGTTTCACCCTGTTCTGTATCTACTTGACTTTGATTAGAGTCCCCTTGACAACTAACCAAAAACAATGCTAAAAAAATAATCAATATATTTTTTTTCATATATCCTCCCATAGTTACTCAATATCTAAAATTTCTAAACTTTTCACCCTAAAGTCTATTTGTTTTTGTATGTATATATTACTTATATTATATAAAAAATTTGTATTAATATCACCTAAGTTAAAGTTAAATATTTCATCTATTTCTTTTTCTAAAATGTATTTAACAACAAATATTTGCTCCTCTTTTATTTCTGTATTTCTTTCTCTACAGCCTTTACACAAAACACCTTCATCTCCAAAATATATAGGAGAAAAATTAACTTCAAAACAGTTATAGCAATAGTCAAGTATAGGCGTATAGCCGAGTAGTTCAACAAGCTTAAAGTTAAATATAGCAGTAGTAAGTCTAGGTTCTATTTTTTTGTCTTCTAAAGATTTTAAAGCCTTTACAAGTAAAAATAAAATATGATTATTTTCTTCTATAAATAAATCTATTTTATCTAAAATCTCTGCATAATAACTGGCAAAAATTAAAGTTTCATAGTCTAAAGCAACTTTATAAAAACTCTTAATTATATCTACGCTATTTAATTTAAAATGTTTCAATCCTGTATAAATATTAAAATCACCATAGGTAAATAAAGATGTACCCGAGGCAGTTTTACTAGTAGCCTTTCGGCTACCTTTACATGAAACAGATATTTTCCCGATATCTTTAGCAAGTATAGTAATAATCTTATCACTTTCCCCGACAACAATTTCACGTATAACAACGCCTCGAACAACTTCACTCATATTAAAGATCCTTTACATCAACTCTTATACCGTCATTCCATAAACGTTCTAAGTTATAAAAATCTCGATTTTCTTTGTCAAAAATGTGGATAACCACATCACTATAGTCAAGTAACAACCAGCTATTTCCACGTATCCCTTCTGCATTAAATAATTCAAATCCAGATTCTTTCATTTTTTCTTCAATGTTCATAGCAAGAGCTTTAACGTGTGTAGTAGAATTACCGTTTACAATAATAAAATATTCACATAGAGTAGAAATTTTATCTATATTAATTATTTGTATATCTTCGCCAAACTTATCTTCCAAAGTAGCATAAATAAGTTTAACCATCTCCTTAGAGTTATTCATTTAGTTCTCCTTTACTTTCGTACAAATTTTTATAATATTCATAAACCTCATTATTTAAAGAATTATTTTCAGTACTTTTATATGCAAATTTATTTCTAAAAAAATCTAATTTAAAAAAATAAGCATCACTTAAAGAGATTTTTGCAACTTCTTTTATGTTATCCATAGTCAATCTATCATCTTCGCTAAAACTCCGATTAGGTTCAACAGCATCTGCTACACTAATGAGTAGTTCTAAGTCTGACATATTTTTTCTACCAAAAGTATGATTTTTAACTGCTAAAAGCACATCATCATCTTTTATATCATACATATTTTCTAACATCTTACTTGCAATATGACCATGCATTAATCGAAAATCATCTGTAGCTCTTGGGTCAACTTCAATATCGTTTTCCACAATATATTTTTTACATTCATCTAGGCTATAATCTTTTGCTATATCATGAGCTCCAGCTGCAATACGTATTTTTTCAAAAGGTATCTCGTGGTATGCACCTATTTCAAGAGCCATTTGAATTACACCATCAATATGAAGTCGTCTGTTACTTGTAAGATTTAATGAACTTTCATTCATTATTTTATTAAAAATAATATCTTCTTGATCAAGATATAAATTATTTCTAATTATATATTTTTCAACTGTACTAGGTACTAAATATTTAACGCTTTCATACATTTTAATTTTATCTCTAATATAAGTTGAGCTAATATTTGTTTCAATATCATTAAAAAATTTTATTTTAATATTATGCTCTTTTTTAATTTGCTTTTTAAGTTGTTTCATATTAGGTTCTGAACGTGAAGCAACTATAATGTCGATTTTATCAAGTAGCTCACTATGTCTTTTCCACGTATTTATAGTCATAAACATATCAGCACCCATTAAAAAAGTTATATCAGGGTAGTTATATCGTTTTTCTATTTCTTCAATAGTATCAATAGTATAACTATACCCATCTTTTTTTATTTCTAAGTCAAGTACTTCAAAGGAAGGGTTATCTTGTATCGCAAGTTTAAGCAATGTCAATCTATCTTCCTTATCACTGAATGTATTAGCTTTATGAGGAGGCATACCGGAGGGTAAAAAGAACACTTTACTAAAATGATACTTTTCTTTTATCCTATTAGCTATTATTAAGTGTCCCATATGAATAGGGTCAAAAGTACCACCAAAGATTAACATTTTAGAATTTCTCATAATTACCTCCTCATAAATATTTTTATTAAAACTCTAAGTTTTTAGCCGTTCTTGAGTATGGTATAACGTCACGAATATTTGAAACACCAGTAACATACATTAAAAATCTTTCAAAACCAAGCCCAAAACCACCATGTTTAACAGTACCATATTTTCTTAAATCCATATACCAATCATAATGTTCTATATTGAGACCATTTTCATTTATTTTCTTAAGAAGTTCATCATAACGTTCTTCCCTTTGAGAACCACCGATTAGTTCACCTACGCCGGGAACTAAAAGATCCGTTGCCGCAACAGTTTTACCATCTTCATTGTTTCTCATATAAAAGGCTTTAATGTCTTTAGGGTAATCTGTAACAAAAACAGGACGTTTAAACACTTCTTCAGCTAAGTATCTTTCGTGTTCTGTTTGTATATCTATACCCCAACTAACAGGGTATTGAAAATCTTTTTTAGACTCCTCAAGAAGTTTAATAGCCTCAGTATAAGTTACAACACCAAAATCAGAACTGATAAGGTTATTTAATCTTTCAAGTAAAGTTTTATCTACAAATTCGTTAAAGAATTTCATTTCTTCAGGACACTTTTCAAGTAAATGCTTAACCATAGCCTTTACCATTCTTTCAGCTAAATCCATAACATCTTTAAGTTCAGCAAAAGCGATTTCAGGTTCAATCATCCAGAACTCTGCAGCGTGTCTAGTTGTAAAAGAGTTTTCAGCTCTAAAAGTTGGGCCAAAAGTATATACATCTCTAAAAGCCATAGCAAAAGTTTCAGCATTTAATTGACCAGAAACTGTAAGCATAGCCATTTTACCGAAAAAGTCTTCTTTAAAATCAACTTCTTTATCTTCATTAAGTTTTGGTTCTTTAGGGTCTAAAGTTGTAACTCTAAACATTTCACCAGCACCTTCTGCATCACTAGCAGTTAAAATAGGTGTATGAGTATAAACGAAACCTTGCTCATTGAAAAACTTATGAACAGCAAAAGATGCCTCTGAACGAACACGGAACATAGCAGAAAAAAGATTTGTTTTAGGTCTTAAATGAGCTATAGTTCTAAGATATTCTACAGTATGACGTTTCTTTTGTAATGGATAGTCTGAAGGTGAAATACCTTCAATTATAACTTCACTACTTTGTATTTCAAAGCTTTGTTTAGCTCCAACACTTTCAATAACTTGCCCAGTAATTGTAACAGACGCACCAACACCAAGCTTTACAACTTCATCAAAGTTGGATAAATTATTATTTATAACGATTTGAACTCCTTTGAAGAAAGTACCATCATTAAGCTCTATAAAAGCAAAATTTTTATTATCTCTTAAAGTTCTAATCCAACCACCAATAGTAACTGTTGAATTTAAAAACTTGCTCTCATCGTTATATAATTCTCTAATTTTTGTATACATATTATCCAACTCCTTTGATTTTTAGGTAATGTGGTTTATAAGTAAATTTTTTTACAAAATTTACAAAACAGTTATAAATCATCTATTTAATTATACTATATATAATAAAAATTTGCACTAAATTTTTACATTTTTTTATACTAAAGTTAAAATTTCTGGCTCACCATCTGTAACAGCTAAAGTATTTTCATAGTGAGCAGATAAAGAACCATCTAAAGTTTTAGCTGTCCACCCATCTCCAAGTACTTTACATCTATGTGTGCCCATATTAATCATAGGTTCAACGCATAAAGTCATACCCTTTTCAAGCTTAGGGCCACGCACTTTAACTTTAAAGTGAGGTATTTCTGGAGCTTCGTGAAGGTGTTTCCCTATGCCGTGACCGATAAAATCACGTACAATGCCATATCCAAAAGGCTTAATATAATCTTCAATAGCAGCAGATATCTCATATAAATGGTGTTTTGCCTTTGCATACTCTATAGATTTAAAATAGCTTTCCTTTGTTCTATCTATAAGAAGTCTAGCATCTTCTGATATATTACCAACACCATGAGTTCTAGCAGCATCGCCGTGAAAGCCATCTTTGTAAGCTCCTATATCTATACCTACAATATCACCTTCTTTTAATATAATATCTTTAGAAGGAATACCGTGTACTATAACATCATTTAAAGATATACAAGTACTTGCTGGGTAACCATTATAATCTAAAAAACTAGCAGTAGCATCTTGACTTTTGATATATTCAGCTATAATCATATCAAGCTCATAGGTTGATATACCTGGCTTAACATATTTTTCTACTTCTTCATGTGCCCTTGCTACAATTCTGCCAGCTACACGCATTTTTTCTAGTGCTACACTATTTTTAACGATAATTCCCATTATTTTGCCTTTCTTTTAAGCATATTTTCGATTATTTCAAGTAAGGTTTCTGATCCCTTTCTGCCGTCAAGCTCTACAAAATAATCAAACTGACGGTAATAATCAACAACTGGTTCTGTTACTTCTTTATAAATTTTTAGTCGCTCTAAAACAACTTCTTCTGAGTCTTCTTCACGTACATACAGGCTTCCACCACATTTATCACAAACACCTTCAATTTTTGACGGAAACTTATGTTTGTTATATATAGCACCACAAGTAGAACAGTTGCTACGTCCACTCATACGCATTAAAATTTCTTCTCTTGGTACAGTTATGTATATGACCAAATCTATACCAGATAATACTCTATCAGTAAGTTCTATTTGGTCAAGTGCACGAGGAAATCCGTCAAGTAAAGTACCATTTTTAATATCGTCTTGTTGCAATCTTTTAATTAGTAAAGGTTCAAGTTCGTCATTTGTCATAAGAACTCCGTCCTTTAATCTTTTTTCGATATGCTTACCAAGTTGCGTACCTTTTCTAACTTCAGCCCTTAAAAGTGACCCCGTTGAAATATGTGGTATATCATATTTCTCACTTAAGATTTTAGCTAAAGTTCCTTTTCCAGCACCCGGAGGCCCGATTAAAATAATGTTTTGCATCTTATTACACCTCATAATATTTTTTTGGCTATAAATAGCCTAATTGAAATAATTTGTTACATATCCATAAAAAATTTATACTTCTTTATTTATAATAACTAATCCACAACCCTTTTTAAGTTTAATCTCTACAAAGTCATCAACAACAATGTTACTTATTGACAAAGTATCCCCTAAAGTAAAGCTTAAATTTTCAAGTTGATATTTCAAGCCAAAAGAAGAATGGCATACAATATCTTCTAAAGGTATTATGGATAGATATTTACCTTCATATCCTGTAAAATTTTTAGACCCTTTTATAAAAAATATTTCTTGTATCTCATCTATAATTTTGAGTTCTATCCCATATTCATAAAATTTTTTTAATAAAAATATATTGCCTAAAGTATGATCAAGGCGACCACCTGTACCACCTAAAATATAAGCACTTTTTACCTTTATTTTTTTTAAATATTCTAAAGCAAGTTCTAAGTCCGTAAAATCCTTATCTGTAGGATATTCCAGCTTTTCAACTTCACTATATTTACTCAAAATATTTAAGTCGATACTGTCAAAGTCACCTATTAACAAATTAGGGTTAATCCCTAGTTTATCTAAATGCCCTAGTCCTCCATCACATGCGATAAAAAAAGAGTCTTTTTTTAAAATGTTTTTTATTATGTCATAATCTTTAATGTATCCGTTTACAAAAATATAATATTCCACACTAACGACTTCCCCTTATTTTTTATAAAAGATTACTAAAGTTTTAATTTATTCTACATAGTATTGTTTATAGCTATTATATCGTTTTTCATTTATCCCTTTGCCAAGTTCAAGTTTCACCTTACATTCAGGCTCATTTATATGTCTACAATCTTGAAATTTACATTGACCTTGAAATTTTAAAAACTCTTTATAATAATTTTTAATGTTATCTTTTTCTAAGTGATTAACTTCTAAAGAAGTAAATCCCGGAGTATCAACTATAAAACCTCCCTCATATTCTAAAAACTCGCTATGTCTTGTGGTATGTTTACCACGTCCGATTTTTTTTGAAACAACGCCAGTTTCCATAATATCTCTTTGGAATATTTTATTTACAATACTGCTTTTACCTACCCCAGAAGGGCCGGCAAAAACAGTTGTTTTATTAGAAAGGCAAGCTTTAAGGTCATCTAAACCTGTCATATTTATAGTAGAAACTTCAATGATTGGGTATAAATCGCTATATATTTCCTTAAAAGCTATAATTTCTTCTTTTGTAGCTAAATCTATTTTATTTATGCAAATTATAATATCAACCTTTACTTCTTCAGCTAAAATTATAAATTTATCAAGTAAATCATAATTAAGTTTTGGTTCTTTTAAAGCAAATACGATAACTACTTGTTCAACATTTGCTATTTTAGGTCGAATAAGTTCCGTTTCCCTTTCAAAAAGTTCTTCAATAACACATTCTTTTGTTTCTTCATTAAGAATAGATATATCTACCTTATCACCAACCAAAATTTTTATATTATCTTTACGAAAAAGACCTCTAGGGTTTCCATTATACAAACCTTCTTTAGTTGAAACGGTATATAAACCTCCAACACCTTTTATAACCTGTCCTTTAATATAATTCACCCCTTTATTTTTTAGTCAAATTGCATTGTAGAACTACCATGATTTTCATAAGTATCGCCATACTTAATGTAAACTTGGAACTCGACAGTTCCATTTCCTGTAACTGGTATATCTAAAGGAAAACTGTCTACGCTAACTTGTTGCTCATATATTGTAGAAACACTATCAACATCTGTTTTATCTACACGTACCATAACAGTCTCATATCCTGAAGGTATATCTACATTAGATACTCTAAGTGTTTTTGTAACTGGCTGTTGTTCAACAGGATTTTCTGGCTCAGGAGTAGCTGGTTCTGTTGGAGTAGTTGGTTCTGTAGGTGTAGTTGGCTCTGTTTCTGTACCTGTTTCACCTTCTGTACCTGTTTCACCTTCTGCATTATCTCCTTCTGTTCCTTCTTCATCTTCTAAAGTTTCGTCTTTACCTTTTGATACAACAATACTAACGGCTGAATTTTCTTTTACAGATGAGCCTGAATCGACAGATTGACTTATAACTATAGAGTTTTCTACGGTGTCACTATATTCATAAGAAACACTACCTAAACGCAAATCGCTATTATTAATGCTAGTTATAGCTGCACTTTCACTTAACCCTTTAAAGTTTGGAACAGTAACCAAAGCTTCTTCCTCACCTTTTGAAACATAAAGAGTAATTTCATCACCCTCACTTATTTCTGTAGATGCTGTAGGATATTGATCCATAATTATTCCATCTTCGTATCTTGATGAATATTGATCAACTATCTCAATATTTAAACCTTCAGTGTTTATATCATCTATATATTCGCCTACGTAGTTAGGTACAGTAATATTGTTTGGCCCAAGTGAAACAATAATAGATAATGTATCACCTTCATAGAAAGTATCACCAGGCATAAAGTTTTGCTCTACAATGCTACCTGCAGGAATTGTATCAGAGTATACTTCGTCTTCAACAGAAATTACAAAACCATTTTCAAGAGCTAAAACTTCTGCTTCAACTTGAGTTAAGCCTTCAAGTTGGGGTATTTCTATTGTTTTATCATAACTATTTCTGTAAAAATACAACATAACAAAAAACAATATTAATGATAGTATAACACCAGTTATAATGGCATAAATAATATATTTTTTGCTACCACTTTCTTCATAGTCATCATATGAATCTTCTAAATCATCAAGTTCGTCTTCATATATATTTTTCTTTATTTTAACATTTGAAACAGGTTCATAAAAATCGTCATTAAAACTACTTTTACGAGATTTACGTTGTATTTCTTCTATATCTGCACTTGACATCTGTAAAGTATGTGTTTTAGATATTTCTTCCATCTCTTTAGATGTTGTTTTCGTATTAACAGTTGCTACAGTTTTAGTTAAAATTCTTTTAAGTTTGCTAGCCATTTCAAAAGCATCGCTATATCGTTGAGCTTGAAGTTTCTCAGTAGCAGTATATATAACTTCTTCTATCTCCGGATTAATACTCGGATTAATTTCACAAACACTTGGTATAGGGTCATTGATGTGCTTTAAGGCAATAGTAACTACAGAGTCATCATCAAAGGGTACTTCTCCTGTAGCCATTTCAAAAATTGTAATACCAAGAGAATAAATATCGCTTTTGTGGTCGACAAAACCTCCACGGGCTTGTTCAGGGCTGAAATAATGCACAGAACCAAGAGTACTTGTATTAGCTGTTTTTGTATTTTTATTTGAGGCACGAGCTATACCAAAGTCAGTTACTTTAACTTCACCTTTAGAAGTAATAAGAATATTTTGTGGTTTTATATCTCTATGCACAATTTTATTTTCATGGGCGTGTACAAGACCATTTGCAATTTGAATAGCAACACCAAGAACTTCTTCATTATTAAGACTTCCACGTTTTGTAATTGCTTCCTTTAAAGTTATACCGTCAATATATTCCATAACAATGTAATATATATTATCATGTCGTCCTACATCGTATACTTTTACGATATTAGCATGATTTAAGTTTGCAGCCGCTTGTGCCTCAGTGTTAAATCTATTTATAAATTCTTCATCTTCAATATATTCTTCTCTCATAACCTTAAGAGTAACAACCCTATTAAGTTTTAAGTCTAAAGCTTTATAAACTAAAGCCATACCTCCACTGCCTATTGTTTCAGCAATTTCATATCTATCACTTATTAATGTACCTTTTCTAAGTTTCATAAAATCGAACTCCTCTATACTAAGCTTTTATCATAATAATGGTAATATTATCAATACCACCTTCGTTCAACGCCCTATCTACAAGGTCATTTACCTTTTCTTCCATTGTCTTAACAGAATTAAATACCTCATATAAGATATCATCACCTAAATGAGTAGTAAGGCCATCACTACATATCAAAAGTTGGTCACCTTTATTACATTCAAAACTAAAAGTATCAATGTCAATTTCTTCACGAACTCCAACAGCTCTAGTAACAACATTTTTCATAACACTTATTTCTGCTTCTTCTGCAGTAAAAATACCATTTTTTACATATTCATTTACAAGTGTATGATCAGTACTTTCAAGTTTTAATTTTTCGTTTATAAAGGAATAAATTCTACTATCACCTACATGACCACAATAAACAATATTATCTATAATAGTCAAAACAGAAAAAGTTGTGCCCATTTGAAAAAGTTCAGAATTTTCCATAGATTTTTTAAAAACTTCTTCGTTTGAATAAGCTATGCCTTCCGAAAGAATATCAATCACATTTTCTTTTTTAGTGTTCTTAACAAATTCAACAAAATTATCAATACACTCTCGGCTTGCAACTTCGCCTGCCTTATGTCCACCCATACCGTCAGCAACTCCAAAAACATTTGGCAAATTACCTATCGCACCTTGTTCAATAAGAAAACTGTCTTCATTATTTTGTCGTACATTACCAATATGACTTTTACTAAATATCTCCATATTTCACCTATATATTCACAGATTTTCTTTGGATCTTTCATTTCTTAGTTGCCCACAAGAGGCATTAATATCACTACCATTTTCACGTCTTATTGTAGTTTCTACTTTTAACGATTTCAATATATTTGAAAAATCTGAAATCGTTTCTTTTGAGCTTTTAGTGTAGTTTCTTTCTTTCACATCATTTACTGGTATTAAGTTAACATGAGCTAAAGAACCTCTAAGCTTTTTACCAAGTTCATTTGCGTGTCTTGTACTATCATTTACGCCTTTTATTAAAGCATATTCATATGTTACACGTCTTTTTGTAGTATCACCATAATCTTTACAAGCCTTAATCAATTCATCATAATCGTATTTAAAAGCGATAGGCATAATTTGTTGTCTTAACTCGTTGTTAGGTGCGTGTAATGATACAGCCAAATTAATTTGTAATTTCTTTTTAGCCAAGTCATTTATTTTTTCTATAAGTCCACAAGTTGATAAAGTAATGTGTCTAGCAGACAAGTCAAGCCCTTTATCAGAAACAAGTGCATCAATAAAACCTAAAGTATTATCATAATTTTCAAGAGGTTCTCCACTGCCCATAAGAACAACATGGGACACTCTATCTTCAATATCCTTTTGGATTTCATATACCTGCCCAAGCATTTCCCCAACAGAAAGATTTCTTTCAAGACCACCTATTGTAGAAGCACAAAAAGTACAACCCATACGACAACCCATTTGTGTAGATACACAAACTGAAACACTACTTGTATATTTCATTAAAACGCTTTCGATGATACCACCTTTAACTTTAAATAAGTATTTTGTCGTACCATCTTCCGAAACAAATTTTTCTGAAATAGTAACTTTAGGTATATAGGCTATTTCTGAAAGTTTTTCGATAGTAGTTTTTGAAATATTAGTCATAAGACTAAAGTCATCAACAAGTTTTTTGTGCAACCACTCATATATTTGTTTAGCACGAAACGATTTTTCTTCAATGTTTACTATAAGTTTCTCTAGCTCTACATAACTTAAAGCTCTAATATCTATTTTATCCATTATTTACCTTTCTCAGCATAGCAACAAAAAACCCATCACTTTCGTAACCTTTATACTCTGTATTTTGAGACATCGGTAAAAAAGTTTCTATATGCTCACATACAAATTCTTTATTATTTTTTAAAAATTCTTCAATTACAAGTTCATTTTCAAGATAAGATAAAGTACAAGTTGAGTAGACAATTACCCCTTTATCTTTAATATATTTTTTACTTATATCAAGTATATTAAGCTGGACTTTTTGTAAAGCTAATATATCTTCATAATCTTTTGTGTATTTAATGTCTGGTTTTTTTCGCAACAAACCAAAACCAGAACAAGGTGCATCAACTAAAAGCAAATCTGCACAATTTATTAATTTTTCATTTAAAAGCGTGGCATCATTAAGCATAACTTCATAGTTTTCAAAACCCATACGCTTAAATCCCTTTTCTAAAAGTTCAATTTTATGAGGAAAAATATCGCAAGATATTATTTTCGTTTCTTTAGGCAAGTTACATTTAATATAAAAACTTTTTCCTCCCGGTGAAGCGCACAAATCAAGGACTGTAGCTTTTTCATCTAAAGAACTAAAATCAATGAAATCTAAAGCTTTTTGACTACTTTCGTCCATAACCCAAAAGTCGCCATTTATAAAATTTTTGTTATGACCTAAATTGCTTGTATTTTTTAATAGCAAAGAATTTTCTGCAACTTTGCCGTCAATAACAATTACACTTTCTTTTTCCAACTCTTTTTTCAAAGTATCTTTATTTGTCTTATGTTTATTTATAGCAATAGAAACTCTCGGTGAAGTATTTAAAAAGTCACAAATATATTCTACTTTATCACCATAATATTTGTTCCAATATCCAACTAACCACTTTGGATAAGAATATTTAAGTGATAAATAGCTTAACTTATCTTTGCCTTCTATTAATTCAAATTCTTTATTTTCAAAACCCCTACCAAAATTTCTTAAAACTCCATTAACAAAAGGTGCTAAATTTTTAAACCCTTTTTTCTTTGTAAGATTTACAGCCTCATTGCAAACAAAAGCAACTTCTGTCTTCATATACATTATCTCATAACATGAACAAAGTAATAAGGATAAAATAAAAGGCTTCATTTTTTCCGTAGGTGTTTTACTTACCATATTAATGCAATATTCTATATATATTTTATTTCGTAACACTCCGTTTACAAGTTCAGTAACGATACCTCTTTGACCTTTTGTTAGTTCATTTTCTTCTAAAGCCTTCTTTAAAGCCAAATTATTGAATAGAGCATCTCGCTGAATGTCCATAACTATATTTATTGCTATTTCTCTTTCGTTTATAAATGCTTTATCCATATTTATTTCCTTTCAAAACACCTAATCTATGTACATACATAGTTAATTATACCAAAATCCATCTATAAAAGCAAACTTTTTTTACTGACATTCTATTTATTTTGCTACTTTTTTACTTACTTCATATATACAAATAGTACTTGACACATAATACAATGTATAGTATAGTATTATTTATAAGGAGGTATGTTATGGATATTCAGTTAAAAAAAGGCTTACTAGAAGTATGTGTTTTAAAGATTTTATCAAAAAGTGACTCCTATGGCTATCAGATTGTAAAAGATATGTCCGAAGTTATAGAAATTTCTGAATCTACACTATACCCTATTTTAAAGCGTTTAGAAAATAACGACTATCTCGAAGTATATTCAGTAGAATACAATAGTCGTCTTAGAAAATATTTTAGGATTACAGCAAGTGGTAAAGAGCGAATTAATGAATTTGTTCTTGAGATTGAATCAATAAATACAATTTTTGATTTTATTAAGGAGGAATTATATGAGTAATTTAAGAGATAATTTTATTGATGGGTTAAAAAAGGAATTAGGTCATTTACCCTATTCAGAGGTTGAAAAAATAGTTAGTTTTTTTGAAGAAAGTATTGAAGATAAACTAGATGATGGAATTAGTGAAGAGGATATATTTAGTGTTTTTGGAAGTTATGAAGATGTGGCAAAAGAAATTCTTGAAGACTATGATTCTTCTAAGA
Source organism: Lachnospirales bacterium (assembly GCA_047974615.1). Lineage (GTDB taxonomy): Bacteria > Bacillota > Clostridia > Lachnospirales > CAMZNU01 > JBKEBX01. Next base: position 3,931 of record JBKECM010000178.1, on the reverse strand, counting down.
GAAAAACTGATTTTGATTTTGACATACAAAAAAAGGAAAAAACACTTAAAGAATATACATTTGATGAAACTTTTGAAAATATTTTATTAAACGATATAAACTCCCATATAATTGTGAAACCTTCTACAGATGACAAAATTCATTTAAAAGTTTATGAAAATAAAAATAAATTTTATGAAGTAACTACAAACAGTAGCTTAGAAATTATATGTATCGAAAAACCGGAATTTTTTTTCAAAAATATTACATTTAACTTTAAAAATGATTATGATTTAACTGAACTTTATATTCCTATGAATAGTAGCAACACAAACCTTAAAGTTAAGAATAAAAATGGAGATATAAAACTTTCTGATTTAGTACTTAAAAACTTGGAATCTAACTTAAAAAATGGAAACTTACATACATCAACACTTAAATTGAAATCTGCTAACTTAGACCTTATGAATGGTAATATTGTAATAAATAATTTTTATAGTAAAAAAACAAATATCAAAAATATGAATGGTAAAATAGAAATATGTGAAAATACAAGTGGTGATTTTAGTGTAAGTAATATAAATGGTTCAATTATTTTAAATTGTAGTACCAGTGAAAACCTATCGATTAAAAATATAAATGGAACTATAAACCTTGACGATGTACTATCGAAGTCTTTTATTCATTTAGAAAATGTTAATGGTAAAATTACCTTTAATGATATAAGATATATTACATATATGGATATTAAATGCACACATGGTAATGTAAAAGGAAATCTTCCTTTCAAAGAAGATGAAATTTCTTTTGACTTAGTATCAACTTTTGGAAACATTAAACTTAATGATTCCAAAACAGGAAATTTGAAAACTAAGGCAGTAGGCGATTTATCTTTTAAATGCTTTAACAGCTTTGGTAACATTAAAGTCACAACTTTATAATTGGCATCATTGGAAAATTTTGCTATGTGCCATTTCTTGAATTTTGCAACGTTGCCATATACTTATGTACCTAGATTAAAATGCTTTAAGTATTAACTATATAATTTCCTAAGCAATTTCTTTAAATTAAGCACAATTTTTCGATATTTAGTGCATTGTTTTTAGTAAATATAAAAAGGGACTGCAAGAAAGATCGCTAAGCGAGTTTCTTGCAGTCCCTTTTTTATATTAACTTAAAAATCCTTTATAGTGACGCATTACTAATTGGCTTTCAAGTTGCTTAGTAAGTTCTAAACAAACACTTGTAGTAATAAGTAATGTAGTACCACCGAATCCCACGTTAATTTTAAATATAAATTGTAATAGAATAGGTGTAATAGCTATGATTGCATAACAAGTTGCACCGATCCAAGATAATCTATAAATTGTTCTTTCAAAGTATTCACTAGTAGGTTTACCTGGACGAATACCAGGAATATATGAAGCACTTTTTTTCATATTTTCAGCCATCTCAACTGGGTTTACAGCAAAAGAAGTATAGAAGAATGTGAAAACAAAGATTAAAACAACATATATTATAGCACCAGAAAGTGAATTCATTGATAAGAATTCTGCTGCCGTTGCAATCCAATCTGCACTAATAAACGATTGTAACACAGCTGGAAATTGTAAAATTGATACTGCAAAGATTATTGACATAACACCAGCAATATTAACCTTCATTGGTATATAAGAAGTATTTCCTACACCACCACGACCAGTTTTTGAATATTGAACAGGTATACGTCTTTCCCCACCTTGTATTAATACAACGAATACAACGATAGCTAAGAATATAGCTAATAAAGCTACAACACTAAGTGTACCCTTAACAGGATCATTTTGTATCATAGTTATTAAAGTTTGAATACCATTAGGTAAGCTTGCGATGATATTAGAGAAGATAATAAATGAAGAACCATTACCAATACCTTTTTCTGTAATCAACTCAGCCAACCACATAATAAAAATTGTACCAGCTACCATAGATACAGTTGCCATAATATACACAAGCATATTTTGATATGTAAATAGGTATCTAAAAGAATAAACAGTACCTGCCGCTTGAACTGTTGCTAAAACAACAGCTAAAATACGAGATATTTGGTTAATCTTTTTACGTCCTTCGGGACCTTCTTTTTGCATCTGTTCTAAACTAGGGATTGCAACAGTAAGAAGTTGCATAATGATAGAAGCCGTAATATAAGGGCCAATACCAAGGGCAAAAATCGTACCTGTTCCACCACCGGATATTAAAGTATACAATGTTTGAGTGCCAGTAGAATTACTAGCAAGCTCAAACACAGCATAATCTATACCAGGAAGTAGTATATGCGTACCGAGTCTATAAATTGCAAGGATAGCTAAAACAAACAATAGCTTGTTTCTAATATCTTTTACTTTCCAAGCATTTCTAAACACTGTAAACATTAAATCACCTCTGCTTTACCACCTTGGGCTTCAATTTTTTCTAAAGCTACTTTACTAAAGTGGTTAACTTTAACAGTTAATTTTTTAGTTAAATCGCCATTACCAAGTATCTTAACTCCATCACGAGGATTAGATACAAGACCTTTTGATTTTAATGCATCGATATCTACAACAGCACCATCTTCAAATACATTTAAAAGACTAACGTTGATAGATATAATATCTTTAGAGTTTCTACAAGTAAAACCTCTTTTTGGTAAACGTCTGTATAAAGGCATTTGACCACCTTCAAAACCTAAACGTACACCACCACCAGCACGAGCTTTTTGACCTTTATGTCCTTTACCTGCTGTTTTACCATTTCCAGAACCATGACCACGGCCAACTCTGAATTTTTTCTTTTTTGCACCTGCATTAGGAGCTAATTCTGATAAGTTCACAGTAGCACCTCCTAAACTTCTTCAACTGTAACTAAATGAGATACTTGATGAACCATACCTCTTATAGCTTCGTTATCGTTATGAACATTACTAGAGTGTAATTTTCTAAGTCCGAGAGCTTCTATAGTTTTCTTATGTTTTGGAATAGCACCAATAGTACTTTTTGTTAATGTAACTTTGATTTGCTTTGCCATTACTTACTCTCCTCCTAGCCTAAAATTTCTTCAACAGTCTTACCACGTTTAGCAGCAACAGATGCTGGAGAATGGATATTTTTAAGACCTTCAATAGTTGCATTTAAAACGTTACGTTTATTGTTAGTACCTAAAGTCTTAGTTTTGATATTACGGATACCTGCAAGTTCAAGAACAGCACGAGCTGCACCACCTGCGATAACACCAGTACCTTCTTTAGCTGGTTTAATCATAACTTTACCAGCGCCGAATTTACCTACAGTTTCGTGGAAAACAGAATCTTCTTCTGTTCTTTCGATATAGATCATATTTTTCTTAGCGTCTTCACGACCCTTACGGATTGCTTCAGGGATTTCAGTAGATTTACCGATACCAACGCCAACATGACCATTTTCATCGCCAACTACTACTAAAGCTGCAAATCTAAATGTACGACCACCTTTAACAACCTTAGTAACACGGCTAATATTTACTACTTTATCTTTTAATTCTAATGCATTAGCATCAATTTTTTTCATAATATTCTCCTCCTACTAAAATTGTAAACCAGCTTCACGAGCTGCTTCTGCTAGAGCTGCAACTTTACCATGGTAAAGGTAGCCACCTCTATCAAATACAACTACTTCAATACCAGAAGCTTTAGCACGTTTAGCAACTAATTCGCCAACTTTGCTAGCAGCTTCAACTGTGTTTGTATGAGCAACAGCCCCTTTAAGTTCTTTATCAAGAGTTGACGCAGAAACTAAAGTTTTACCAACAGTATCATCTATGATTTGTGCATAAATATGCATATTTGAACGATAAACTGATAATCTAGGTTTAGAAGCTGTACCGTTAATATTAGCTCTTAGTCTGTAGTGACGTTTTTCTCTAATTGCTTTTTTTGATGGTTTATTAATCATTAAGC
>JBKECM010000175.1:0-3587 GCA_047974615.1 Lachnospirales bacterium | reverse complement strand
GGTCTGCCGCAAATCTCACAACGAGTATAGCTTCTTGTAGAAAACTTTGGTTTTCTCTTTTGCTTAGCAATCATTGATTTTTTAGCCATTTTCTTACTCCTCCTTATTTAATAAACGGCATTCCGAATAATCTAAGTAACTCTCTTGCTTCTTCATCGGAAGCTGCAGTAGTAACAAAAACTATATCCATACCTCTAATTTTATCAATTTTGTCATAACGAATTTCTGGGAACATAAGCTGTTCTTTAACACCAAGAGTATAATTACCTCTACCGTCAAAACTGTCAGCCGACACACCTCTAAAGTCACGAACACGAGGAAGAGCAACATTTATAAGACGATCAACAAAGCTGTACATTTTATGACCTCTAAGAGTTGTTTTGCAACCAATAGCCATACCTTCACGTAATTTAAAGTTGGCAATAGATTTTCTTGCTTTAGTTGCAATAGGCTTTTGACCAGTAATCGTAGCCATATCACCAATAGCATTATCTAAAACCTTAGAATTGTCTTTTGCTTCTCCAAGTCCCATATTAACAACAACCTTAACAATTTTAGGAACTTGTAATTTATTAGAATATGAAAATTTTTCCATCATAGCAGGTACAACTTCATTTTCATAAAAATCTTTTAATCTATTTTCCAAGATAATCCTCCTTCCTTAGAAATTAATCTATAATATCACCAGTTTTTTTAGCAAATCTCTTTTTAACAACTTTTCTTTTGCCATTTTCTTCTGTTACTTCAACTTTAAAGCCAATTCTAGTAGGTTGACCTTTATGAAGATACATAACATTAGAAATATCAATTGGAGCTTCTTTGTTGATAATACCACCTGCTTGATGAGCAGCACTTGGCTTTTGATGTTTAGAAATCATGTTAATACCTTCAACAATAACTCTATGCTTTTTATTATCAACTGCTAAAACTTTACCCTCTTTTTTAAGGATACCGTCCTTACCAGCAACTACGCGAACCATATCGCCTTTTTTAATTTTACTAGCCACTTTTACTACACCTCCTATAACACTTCTGGTGCCAAGCTTAAGATTTTCGTAAACTTATGGTCACGAAGTTCTCTTGCAACTGGACCAAAAACACGTGTACCACGTGGATTATGATGTTCTTTACCTTTATCGCCTTTAATTATAACAGCTGCATTATCATCAAATTTGATGTATGAACCATCTCTTCTTTTAACGCCACGCTTTGTTCTAACTATTACAGCTCTAACAACATCGCCTTTTTTAACAACGCCACCTGGTGTTGCACTTTTAACAGCACAAACAATAACATCGCCAATATTACCAAAACGTCTATGTGAACCGCCTAAAACTCTTATACAAAGTAATTCCTTAGCCCCTGAGTTATCGGCTGCAACTAATCTTGTTTCTTGTTGAATCATAATATGCCTCCTTCTTGGAACTATTAATTATTTAGCTTTTTCAATTATTGAAACAAGTCTCCATCTCTTATCTTTAGAAAGAGGTCTTGTCTCCATAACAGTAACACGATCACCAATACCACATTCGTTATTTTCATCGTGAGCTTTTAATTTATATGATCTTTTAACGATTTTTTTATACAATGGATGTCTAATATTGTCTTCTACAGAAATAACAATTGTTTTATCCATTTTATCGCTAACAACTTTTCCAGTTCTTGTTTTACGAAGATTTCTTTCCACAGGAATTTCTCCTTTCATAATTACTTATTGTTTTCAGTAATAACAGTTTGAATACGAGCAATATTTTTACGAACCGCTGTAATTCTAGCTGTATTTTCTAATTGGTTAGTTGCATTTTGAAATCTTAAGTTAAATAATTCTTTTTTTGCACTAACTAAATCTTGTTTTAATTCTTCATTAGACTTATTTCTAAGTTCATCTAAAAAAACTTTACTCTTCACTGCTATCACCTTCCATTTCTAATTCAGCACGTGAAACAATTTTACACTTAATTGGAAGTTTATGAACAGCAAGACGAAGAGCTTCTCTAGCTAATTCTTCATTAACTCCACCAAGTTCAAACATAACACGATCTGGCTTAACAACAGCTACCCAATATTCAGGAGCACCTTTACCTTTACCCATACGAGTTTCAGCAGGTTTTTGTGTAATTGGCTTATCTGGAAAAATTTTAATCCAAACTTTACCACCACGTTTAATATATCTAGTCATGGCAACACGAGACGCCTCGATTTGATTAGAAGTAATCCAACCTGGCTCCATTGCAACAATACCATAATCACCATAAGTTATTTTATTGCCACGAGACGCGCGTCCCTTCATTCTGCCTCTAAATTGTTTACGTCTTTTAACTCTTTTTGGCATTAACATTATCTAACACTTCCTTCCTTTTTTCTGCCTTTCTTTTCAGGAAGAACCTCGCCCTTGTAAATCCAAGTTTTAACGCCGATTTTTCCATAAGTAGTATCAGCTTCAGCAAAACCATAATCAATATCAGCTCTAAGAGTTTGAAGAGGAATAGTACCTTCGTTATAGTGCTCTGTTCTAGCCATATCTGCACCACCAAGACGACCTGCAACTTGAGTTTTAATACCCTTTGCACCCATCTTCATAGTTCTAGTCATTGCTTGCTTCATAGCACGTCTAAAAGTAACACGATTTTCAAGTTGTTTAGCAATATCTTCTGCAACTAATTGAGCATCTAATTCAGCACGTTTAATTTCTTCCACATTAACAGAAACCTCTTTGCCAGTCATTTTTGCAAGTTCTTGAGAAAGAGATTGAATGGAAGCACCTTGTCTACCAATTACAATACCTGGTCTTGCAGTTGAAATTGTAACTTTAACCTTTTTATCAGAACGTGAAATTTTTACTCTTGAAATACCAGCAGTAAATAATTCTTTTTTAATATATTTTCTAATTTTATCATCTTCAACTAAATAAGTTGAAAAATTTTCTTTATCAGCATACCAAACAGAATCCCATTCTTTGATTATGCCAACTCTAATTCCATGTGGATTAACTTTCTGACCCATTTACTACCTCCTATCTTTCATTTAATACGATGGATAAGTGACAAGTTTTTTTGTTAATTCTATATGCAGAACCCTTTGCACGTGGTCTCATTCTCTTTAAAGTTGGACCTTGATTAGCAAACACCTCATCAACATAAAGATTTTCAACATTCAATCCTTGATTATTTTCCGCATTAGCCTTTGCAGATCTTAATAATTTTAAGACAACAGCTGAAGCATAACGCGGAGAATAAAGAAGAAGAGCTTCTGCAGTCTTAACATCCTTACCCTTGATTTCATTTAAAACAATTCTTGCCTTAGTATCGGAAAGTCTAATATTTTTAGCGTGAGCCATTGGACGCAAGTCTTTTTGCTCATTTCTCTCTTTTTTAATTCTACTTCTATGTCCTTTTGACATTTAAAAAATCCTCCTTCCAAAGTAAGAGTTATCTTACTCTTGATTTTTTCTCGTCTTTACCATGACCTCTATAAGTTCTTGTAAGAGCAAACTCTCCAAGCTTATGTCCAACCATGTCTTCAGTTATATAAACAGGAACATGCTTTCTGCCATCATGAACAGCAATAGTATGTCCAATCATTTCTGG
>JBKECM010000089.1:0-16321 GCA_047974615.1 Lachnospirales bacterium | reverse complement strand
ATTGAAAAACTCCCAAATATTTTTTTCTATCCTTTATCAGCACCCTCGCTAGGAGAAGCTGACGCAGAAATTTTGAAAATTTATAGAAAATTAAAAATAATGGGGTTTTTAGAGGTTGCCTAAAGTATTAGTATACTTGGGCAACGCCCTTACTAAAGGTATGTTAAAATATGAAATTTTGACAGGGACAAAGAAAATGGTATATTTTTAGGCGTTGTATATTCCAATTTTAAAACAAGCTATGAAAACTTAAATTTTCATAGCTTGTTTATTTTTATTAAATTATCTATTTTTTAAAATATATCCAGATATATTATTTGTATGATCAGAAATTCTTTCTAAGTTTTGTAGCATATCTAGGAAAACAACACCTGTATTTGTATCACAAGTTCCTTTTGATAAACGTGACATATGGTTTGTACGTAACTGTTCTTCTAGCATATCTACTTCTTCTTCAATTTTTATTGTTTTTATTGCTGCATCTAAGTTATCATTTTTAAATGCTGCAAATGATGTTGTAATAGCATTTTCTGTTACTTCAAATATATTTATCATTTCTGCAACCGCATCTTCCGAAAAATGTATATTTTCCCTTACCATTTGTGTACAAAATTCCGATAGGTTTTCTATGTGGTCACCTATACGTTCAATATCTGTTACTATGTGGAAGTACATTGCGACTTTATCACTTTGTTGATTTGTAAGGTCAAGACGCATAATCTTTGCCATATAGTTTGATAAAGCTGTTGCTTGTTGATTTATTACACCTTCATTTTTTGCAATTTCTCCAAAAGTTGCTGCATCGTGTTTTATTAAACTATTTATTGTAAGCTTATAGTTATTCAAAGTGTTTGAATACATAGTACATATTTCATCGAAAACAGTTTGAACTGCGAAACCTGGAGTCATAAATGCTCTCTCGTCAAGTCTTGATGTAACATCAATTTCTTGGTCGTCTGCATCATTAATATTTGCCATTTTCTTAGCAATAACAATTAATAAATTTGCAAATGGGAACAACATTATTGTATTTAAAATATTAAAACAAGTATGGAATAATGCAACATATTTTGGTGTTATAATTGCGTTTGCAATATCTTGATTTTGTGGTAAGTTAAAGAATATTGTAGCTAAAATTGCAAAAATAACTGAACCTATTAAGTTGAAAAGTAAGTGGATATATGATGCTGCTTTAGCATTTTTACTAGCTCCAACAGAGGATAAAATAGCTGTTATACATGTACCTATGTTTTGTCCTAAAATAATATAAATTGCAGCTGATGTAGGTATTAAGCCTACAGATACTAAAGCCAATAATATACCCATTGAAGCAGAAGAACTTTGAATTATTGCTGTTACACCTGCACCTATTAATATACCTAAAATAGGATTTGTTCCTATATTTATAAATAAATCTTGTATTTTATCACTAGAGCGTAACGGTACTACTGCCTCGCTCATCGCGTCCATACCTATGAAAAGTAAACCGAAACCAATTAATACTTCACCTACAGTTTTTGCACTTTTAGATTTTGATATAAAAGTTAAAATTACACCTATTGCTACTGCTAAAGGTGCTATAGTAGATGGTTGTAAAAATGTAACCCAGTCACCCATAGATGCTATCCAAGCTGTTGCTGTTGTACCAATGTTGGCACCCATTATGATACCTACAGATTGTGTAAGATTAATAATACCAGCGTTTACAAAACCTACAACCATTACTGTTGTAGCAGAAGAACTTTGTATAATAGCTGTAACTGCTGCACCTACAAGTATTGCTACAACTCTATTTGCTGTAAGCAACTTCAAGAATGATTTCATTTTTTCCCCTGCAGATTTTTGTAAACCCTCTGCCATTATGGTAATACCAAAAATGAAGATACCTAGACCACCTGCAAAATTAATTGCCATTAAAATGTTATCCATGTTATGCTCCTTTAAAAATATAAATATGCATATATTTTAACATATTTATATATGTTTTACAATGTTTTTACATAAAGTTCATTTTGTTATTTTAATTTTATACTATATGCTAATTACTTATTGAAAAACTATTCTTAAGGTGATATACTTTAGTACGATATAGATATTAAGTTTTAAATAATGAAAGAGGTGTTACTTTTGTACGACTGTCATAATCATACTAGTTTTTCTCAAGATAGTAGAGAAGATATATGTATTGTTGTTGAAACTGCTATAAATAAAGGGTTAAAAGGAATTGCTATTACGGATCATATAGAACCAACTAAAAATGGATATGGGTTTGAAACGCTTAATCAAAAAGGCGAAAAAAATAGTTATGATGATTATATAAATAAAGTTAAAGAAGTTCAAAATAAATATGAAAAAAAAATTGATGTTATTTTAGGTTGTGAAGTTGGTGTTCTTAATGATACAAAATATAAAAAAGAAATAGATAGCATATTAAATAATAGTGTTTTTGATTTTGTAATTTTATCTACACATCAAGTAGGAGAAAGACATTTATGTGTTGGCTGTGATTTTTTTTCCAATGATAAAATCAAAAGTTATAATGAATATTTACTTTCTGTTTTAGAAAGTGTTAAGCTTTTTAATGGATTTAATGTATATGGACATTTAGACTATATTACGAGATATTCACATTATGAAGATAATAAGCTTAATTATTGTGAGCATAAAGAAATTATTGATGAAATACTTAAGGTAATTATAAAAAAAGATTGTGGTTTAGATGTTAATACTTCCGGAACAAGATATGGTTATGAGGGGTTATATCCTCAAAATGATATTTTAAAAAGATATCGAGAACTTGGTGGGAAAATTTTAACTATAGGTAGTGATTCTCATGGTAAGGAACTTGTAGGTAATCGTTTTGATTTTGCGAAGCAATGTTTACTTGAATGTGGATTTAAAGAAGCCGTTTACTTTAAAAATAAAGTGCCTAATTTTTACAAATTATAAAAAACTATAATAAAAATACAATAATAATTGGTAATGCTTTATAAGAAACTAATGGCTATAACCTATTGTAAAGATGGTAGGTTAATTAATAAGGAAAAAGATATGTTTATAAGTTTTGAGCTTGTTTATTAGACATTTCTTGAATTATATTTAATGTACAAAATAAGGCATCATTGCATTTTGCAATGATGCCTTAAAAAATTTAGTTTATTCCTCTTTTTTATCGTCTTTTTTATTTTTTGGTTGTTCAGTTTTAGCACTATCTTCTTTTTTGGTTTCTGTAGTGTCACTAGTAGCTCCAGTGACTTCAGTGGTAACTTCTACTGGTTTTTCTTGTTCTTTAACTTTACGAACAAGAGAAACAGAGTCATTAAGAGATAGAAAGCCGATTTTTCCATAAAATTCGTAAGAACTTGCAGTTTTGCTTGTATTAAGTTTCATAACTCTTATATCTTTTTTGCTAAGTGCTAACTCAACAAAAGCTAAGAAAAAGGTACCTAAACCTTCACCTTGTAAAGATTTTTTAATGAAAAGCTCATCGATTTCGTATGTTTTATTTTTAAAGTAGTCATTTACCCGACCAAGACAATATCCTACTGGTTTATCATCTGCATACAAAGTATAACCCAAAAAGTTTGGTGTTTTCTCCATATCATTTATGTAGCGAGTAACATTTTCTTTATCTAACCATTCAAGACGAAAGGGTATGTTTTTATATATGTCATAAAAAAGTTCTATACAATCCGTTTTGTCCTGAGTTTTAAAGAGCTCGACAGTTTTTTTCATAATATAATACTTCCTTCTTAATATTTACCAAAATCTTTTTTTGCAATTTCTGTACGTGCCTTTGCAATTAAAAAATTATCAACAGTAACTTTTTTTGTGTTAAGGATATCATCATCGTCGTCATCAGCAGTTATTTCTCGCTGGCCACCTATTTTAGTATTAAGTATATCATCTTTTTCTAAAACACTTTTATTTCTACTCTTTGAAACAACAATATGTTCACTTTTAGCTTTGGGTTCAGTTTTTGTATCATTTTCTACAATGTTTTTGTTTGTAGGATTTAAAGTAGCTTTTGTAGTATCCTTTTGTGTTATATTTTTTGTAGAGGAAACTGAAGTGCCTACTTGGGTTTTATATACAGGTGGTATTTTTTTTGTAGGTGTTGGTGTTAACTCCTTAGTTTCTTTTTTAGGCACTGTAGTAGTTTTTATTGTTGTTGATTTTACCGGTGTTACAGATTTGTTAATAGTAACATCTAACTTAAATGTGTCATTTTTTTCAATATCTTCTTCCATAGGCGAATCTTGTTTATCTACATGTAAAATTTTTGTAGTATTAAATAAGTAAGATTTTTCTTCACTTTTTTCAAATGTGAAATTACTTATAAGTTTTAACAATTCTTTTGCTTCATTTAAAACTACAAGATTTATACTTGATATATTACTTGTATCACCTAAGTTTGAACTATTTAAAATAGTGGCTTTTTCAATTTCATTTTTTGTTTCTAATACGTATTTATTTTGGTGGGCGTTAACTTCATCAACTTTTTTGATTTTTAAGAATATTTCGTTAACTGAGTTTACAATATTCTTTAAGCTTTCAGCAGTATCTTTTGCAATAAATGAGCCTTCTTCAACTCTATGAATAGTTTTTTGAACTAATTCTGAAGTATCCGTTGCAGCTGTTTGATTTCTTCTTGCAAGGTTACTTACTTCATCTGCTACAACTGCAAAGCCTTTACCATGTTGTCCTGCAAGTGCTGCCTCTATTGACGCATTTAAAGCAAGAAGCTTTGTTTGAAAGCCTATGCTGTTTATTAATTCACTAATTTTATATATTCCGTCAGATGCTTCATTTATACTATCCATAGCAACTAACATAGTATTCATTTTTTCATCACATGAAATAACATTTGCTTTTATATCATCTATAAACTTTGAAGTGTCTTTTGTTTCACTTGCATTCGTTTTCGTATCATCAATAAGCTTATTTGCCATTTTATTTATATCATTGAAAATATCTGCTTGTTTTTTACTATTGTTTTGCACTAATGTTATTTCAGACTCTAAGACTTTTGACTCTTTAAAAATATTATCAACTGTACTATTAATACCATTTAATAAAGATAATGTTATTTTATTTGCTTCGTTTATACAGTTTGATATTTCACTAAATTCACCTTTAAAGTTAAAATCAAAGTCACTACTTAAGTTTAGGTGCTTAAGTTCAGTTAGGTTTTTCTTAGAATATTTAACTTGGTCACGTAAAAGTTCTACTAAATCATTCAATTCTAATTGTGCTACTTTGAAATTCCCATAGGCAAGCGTTTTTGATTTATAAGATAAATCTCCCTCGTTTAAAGAATGAAGTACTGATGAAAAATCTAATAAAACAGATTCAACTTCAGAAGATACTCTATTCATATAATCACAAATTGTTTGCCACTGTGTAGGTACTTCATTTAAATCAATATTTATTGATGAACCTTCACCTATAGTTTTTAAGTTGTTCTCAAGTAATGATACTGTGTATTCTAAGTCGTTTTTCATAGAAATAATATTATTTGAAAAGCTTTCTAAAAGGCTGTTTTCTTTTAAATTATTCAAAGATAAGACATCTATATTAAAGTTATTATTTGAAATCTGATTTAAAGAAGTTTCTATTAAATTAAAATCCTTTTTATTAATTTTAATTAAATTATTTTGTATATGAAGACTATCTTTAAAGTCACCTTTTAAATAAAAATATGCATCTTTTGATAATTCATTATCTGTTGTCGCTTTTACAAATTTATCTAAAGTATCTTTCAAAGTAGATAAGTTATAATATAGTTCAGGGTCATTTGGATTTTTTATTTCATCTAATGTTATAATACCGTTGTTTATGTCTATAAGCTCATTATTTACTATTGAAAAATAATTCGCAACATTGCTTTTTAGTTTTTTATTAAATAAATATACAATAAATAGGGCACAAGCTGCTAGTAAAACATAAAAAATAGAAGTAAGACTAGTTTGTGTAACTGCACTTTTACTATTTGCATATATTGTATTTTCTATTGTAATAATATAATCATTAAAATATTTACTTAGCGTATTATAGCCTGTAGAAAAACGGTCATAATATTCTTTTTTGTCTGTTTCTGTTACGTTGCTATCGTTTTCTATTTCGTTTAAAAAATTTTCTAAGTTATTTGTAACAGATGAAATATCTTTAATTAAATCATTAGCATCAATATTTTTACTTGTTGTGCTTAAATCTTGTATTTTAGCTAAATTTTCATTTAAAGTTGCGATGTTGTTTTTTGATATTGTAAAACTTTTTTGTGTAGTTTCATCAAAAAGTACACTTAAAAAGTCAGAGTTTATATTATCTACTGTATTTCTTAAAAGTAAAATATCATCTAACATCTCTAAATAATCATAGTTTTGGTTTGCGTCAGTATGTGTAGTATAGTTGTAAAAATAGGTTGTACTAGCAATAAAAATCGTAACGACTATAGCAAGTGTTAAGAAAAACTTATTATTATGCTTATTGTAGTCGAAAGAACGTAACAAATTCTTATCCATATAATTCTCCCAAATATATATATTTTGTTTAATTATAACAATTTTTTTATATTTTTTCAAGTTAAAAAAGATAAAATAGTTACTAAATTTTATTAATTATAAGTGGAATTAATCCGAAAATAAAGCCTAGTACGCCTCCTAATAGAGTAATAGCTTTTAATTCTTTTTTTGCAACATCAAGAATAATTTTTTCCGTTTCCATAATGGACATATTATTTATGTTATTTTCTACGATTTTTTCAATATTAAATGTTTTAAGAATACCTGAAACATTTTGTTCTAAATTTTTATTTATAAATGAAAAACATATCTCGCTTATATACTCAGTATTAATATCTAAATCTTTAATTTTAATTTTTTTAAGTTGCTCTTTACTAAAGTGTTTTTCAAATATATAGTTGTATTTATCATATATAAGATTTTCAATTTCATTGTCTAACTGTAAGTTTAAAATTAAATTTTTCATAAATAATTCATCGTATTGGGTATTTTTTATTTTATTAAATATAGTGCCAGTAAGAGTAGGTAAGGTGTTTTTTAATACAAAGTTTAATGTTTTATCTATAAAGTATTCATTTTCTTTTAAGGTAAGGTTTGAAGTTAAGTCTGCTATTTTGTAATTGCAAATTTTCTCTAATGTGTTTGTAAGATATACTAAAATTTCTGGGTTGTTGTCCTCATTTTTTATATATTCTATAAATTTTTGCTTGTTTTTTGAATATATGTGTTCTGGTTTAATAAATGTTGTTGCTAAGGAACCTAAGTTGTTTTTTAATGCTATTTTTACTAAATTTTCTAACTCTAAGTCTATAGGAGTAAATTTTTCAGATTCAATAAAGTTACATAAACTACAAGCAATATCATTTAAATTTCTTTCTAAAAAATTATATAAATCATTTTTATCTTTTTCAAAAAATATTTTGTTTATAGAAAAGTCTGAATAAACTAAAGTAAAATTATCATTTTCAGCATAGCTGAGTAATTTTTTACTAATATTTTCACTAGAAAAAGAAGTAAGAATAAAATCAGATATATTATTTTCATTATCTAAAATATTCTTCTTAATAGAAGTGAAAAATTCTTCACTTGAAAAATAATCTATAATTTCATTTTTAATATTAATTACAATATAATCTTTGTCAAAAAGATTATAAAATTTATTATAAAAGTGATCAAATACATAATTATCTTCAGTTATAGAAATTAATAAGTCATTCAAAGTTTTATCTGTGTTACAATCTAATGTTTCTTTTATTTTTGACTTCAAAATCCTATGTTTACTTTCGTTTTTTAGTTCTGAAAGTAGTGATGAATCAGTAATTAAATTTTTTGCAACAACGTTTCCTATTTTTTTTGATATTTTGCTTTTGTCTTTAGCTATTAAACTTGGAGTAAAAGGAACTCTAAAACCTAATATTCTTTTTTCTTCATAAGGTCTAAAAACCATTTTTATTGCTAACCAGTTTGTACCATAACCTACAATGCCACATAGTATTGGGGTGAAAATTGTATAATCCATAGTTGCTCCTTAAATTAAAATTTATTGTACTTTATATTTACGTATAAAATAAATTTATGTTTAAATTATTGACGAAATTTTAAGTTATATCACTAACAAAAGTAATAAAAATATATTGCCATACAAGATTTGAAAAAACTTTTCTTAAGCTGAAATACTTTCTTAATGGGTATTCAGATATTTTAGATTTGCATTATTAATAAAAAAAGACATAAAATTTAGATTTATGCCTTTTAAAAATTTTTAAGAATATTTATTTAAAATTTCACTCTCATTTAATCTATATGTAAGTGTCATTAAACTATCTGTAAGGTATACATTTTCACATACCATAGATTTTGGTATGCTAAGTTCTGCATTTGAAAAGTTCCAAACTCCTCTTACATTATTTATTGAAAGGATTTGCATTATTTTCTCAGCACTTTCTCTTGGTACTGTAAGAACTGCTATATCCACGTTGTTCTCTGTTAAAAAACGTGCTAAATTATCGATAGCCGATATTTTTAATCCTACGAAGTCACGACCTATTAGGTTTGGGTCATTATCAAAAACACCTATAAATCTAAAACCTCTTTTTTCAAAGCTTTTATATTTTGCAAGTGCTTTACCTATATTACCTACACCTATTAAAATCATTTTGTGTTGGCGTTCAAGTCCTAAAATCTTTTGGATTTCATTATATAAGTTTGGTACATTGTAACCATAACCTTGTAAACCAAAACACCCAAAGTTATTAAGATCTTGACGGATTTGTGATGCTGTAATATTCATTTTTTTTGATAATTCTTTACTTGATATTCTGTTGATATTATTGTCCAAAAGATCTCCTAAAAATCTGTAATATCTAGGTAATCTTTTTATAACTGCGATTGATATTCGTTTATTTTCCATAGTTTACCACCTAATTAGCACTATGTTTTGTGCATTTATTTTATATATAAATGATACAACTTTTTAATAAAAATGTCAATGTTTTTAACAAAAAATAATAAAAAATACTATTATTTATTTTTAAATTATGTTAAAATACAGTAAAAGAATATTTTTTAAGGAGTTTAAAATGATTTTATCCTGTAATAAAGTATGTAAATCTTATGGTGCAACAGACATTTTAAAAGATGTTACTTTTTTAGTGAATGAAAAAGAAAAAGTTGGTGTAATTGGTGTAAATGGTGCTGGTAAATCAACTTTATTTAAAATGATTTTAAATGAAATATCAAAAGATAGTGGAGAAATTTCTTTTAAAAAAAATATATCTATTGGTTATCTTGCACAAAACTTTGAAAGCGATACAATGGATACCATTTTTGATGTTGCTTTATCTGCTTTTGAAGATCTTATTAAACTTGAACAAGATTTAAATGATATACAATATGCTATCACAAACGACCCAACAAATAAAAGACTTATTGAAAGATATGATGTACTTAATCACGAATTTTCCCAAAATGATGGGTATATGTATAAAAGTATTGCTAAGGGTGTTTTAATAGGTTTAGGGTTTACAGAAGATGAGCTTACTCGAAGATTTAATACTTTGTCTGGGGGAGAGAAAACTAGAGTTTTGTTAGGAAAAATACTTATTTCTAACAATGATATTTTACTTTTAGATGAACCTACAAATCATCTTGATATAGCTGGTATTGAGTGGTTGGAAGCTTATTTGAAAAATTATCGAAAAGCAATTTTAATTATTTCTCATGATAGATATTTTTTAGATAATGTTATTGATAAAGTCGTAGAAATTGAAAATACAAAATGTGAAATTTATAATGGTAACTACACCACATATTCTATTCAAAAGGAAATAAATAGAGAAATACAGCTAACACATTACATTAATCAACAAAAAGAAGTTGCAAGGCAAGAAGAAATAATACGTACCTTTAGATCATACGCTACTGAGAGGGCTATTAAGAGAGCTAAATCTAAGGAAAAGTTACTTGCTAAAATGGAACTTGTAGAAGCTCCTTTAAATTTACCAAGTACTATGTCTTTAAATATTAAACCTTCTATACAAAGTGGTAATGATGTAATTAAAGTTTCCGAACTGAAAAAAGGTTATGATGGTGAAGCACCACTTTTTTCTGATTTGAATTTTCAAATATATAGAGAAGATAAAATTGCTGTTATAGGTGATAATGGTGCAGGGAAGTCGACTTTAATAAAAATTATTACTGGAAAAGTGAAGGAGGATTTTGGTGTCGTTAATTTTGGCGTAAATGTAAATATTGCATATTATGATCAAGAACATCAAGATTTATCGGAGCATAAAACCATATTTGAAGAAATTTCAGACTTTAACCCTCGTCTTAATAATCAAGAGATTAGAAATGCACTTGCAACCTTTGTTTTTACTGGCGATGACGTACTTAAAAAAATTAGCACTTTGTCAGGGGGAGAAAAGGGTCGTGTGGCTTTATGTAAACTTATGCTAAGTAATGCAAATTGTCTAATTCTTGATGAACCTACTAATCATCTTGATATGTTTTCTAAAGAGGTTTTGGAAAATGCAATAAATAATTATACAGGAACGATAATATATATATCACATGATAGATATTTTATTAACAATACTGCAACAAAAATTTTTCAATTATCAAATAAAACACTTAATATTTATGAAGGAAATTACGATAACTTTATAGAAAAGAGTAGACTTTTTTCGGAAAATAGTGTAAACTATACTAGTTACGCTAAAAAATCTAATAGTAAAGAAGATTTTTTAAAACAAAAAGAAGAACAAGCTAGTCAAAGAAAAGCCTTAAGACAGCTTGAAAACTGTGAAAATAGAATTGAAGAACTTGAATTTTTAATTAATGAATGTGATGTTGAACTAGCAAAAAAAGAAGTATATACAAACTCGAGTTTGACCCAAGAAATATTTGTTAAAAAAACTGAGTATAGTAACGAATTAGAAAATTTATATGAAGAATGGGAAAAACTACAAGGTTAGAGAGGTTATGGTATGAGAAGGATTTTACGTTGTAGAAGATGTAAACAAATGTTTGAATTTACTGCTGTTGGGCAGTTATGTCCTAATTGTATTGCTTTTGAAGAACAAAAATATCAAGATGTGCGTAGTTTTATTAAAGATAATCCCGGAGTTTCTGTAAATGAGATTTCTTCTGCTACTGGAGTAAATGCATCTAAAATAATAGGATACATTAAAGAAGAACGTCTTGAAATTATGGCTGGTAGTAGTATTATGTTAAAATGTAAAAACTGTGGTCAAGAAATTGCAACTGGTATGTTTTGCGATTCTTGTAAGCGAGCTATGTCTGTTGATGGTCCGAAAATGCAAACTAGAGAAGAACTTGCTAATAGATACTTACATAAGCAAGAAGAAAGAGGTCAAGCAATTACAGCATCTTCAATGAAAGACTACAGGAAAGACAACGAATAAATTTTTTAAAATAAAAGGTAGTAAATCAAACAGATTTTACTACCTTTTTTAGTGAGTTAGATACTATATATTTCTACAAGTAAATTGTTATCTTTAGTATAAGACTTTATACGTATAGGATAAGATCTATCGTTTGTAAATTTAAAGTCTTTTGTGCCGTATGCTATTGTTGCATCTCTGCCGTCTTCTATGTAAGGTATATCTCTTGTATGGCTATGTCGTTCTATAATAGGAAAGTTTCCTTTATCCACTGCATTAAATAGGGTTGTGCTTACTTGGCAAACACCACCACCTTCACCGTCTACAAGCTTATCATATACTACTACTTTAGATGCTTTATATCCGTTTTTTATAGATGCATTACCTATCGTACTATTGAAAGAAAAAGTTTGATTAGGCATTACAATAGTGTTTGATAAAGTTCTATTTGCTCTATTAATATTGTAAATCCTTGAATAATCACTGTTACCTAAGGGTGTTGAAAATTCACTTATTTTTATACTTTGACCATATACATTAAAGGAAAAAGACATAACTGTAAGTAAAATTAAAAATAAAATTAAAAAAGAATAGTTTTTTTTAGTTTTCATAAATACCTCCTATATATTTATATTTATAGAAGTATTTTAACCAATTCTAAAAAAAATATGTAAATTTTTTATTTTTTTTCAAAAGATTTTGTAATTACTAACCCTAAAATAAATGCAATTACACCTAAAGCTATAGAAGTTACATTAACACCACTTGCATATGTTGCTGGGTCAACGAAAAGTCCATAAAGTGAACCGAAAATTAAACCTAATATAGTAAAGAAAGTTTGTGATTTGAAATTTTTCATTAAATATTCTATTAATTTTGATGTCAATAAAACACCAACAATTATACCTAGCCCTATAGGAACTAGCACTTGAAATATTTCAAACATTAAAGTAAAATTTGTAGGGTCTTTTATTAAATCTTTAAGTAAACTAATATTTTCAATTAGCATAGGATATACACCTAGCAAAATCATCATAAATGAACCTGAAATACCCGGTATAATCATAGCACTTGATGCAATAATACCACTTACAAATAAATATAAGTAGTTAGTTTCACCTGCAACAACTGCAGTTGCATTTTTTTCATTTGACATATAAAATACTATTAAAAATGCTACAAAAGTAAATATTAAATACATAGGGTTAAATTTTTTATCTTCCGTTGCTATTTTACCTATCAATGGTATACTTCCTGTAACAAGGCCTGCAAAAAGCATAGTTGTGGGTAGTGAATAGTATTCTAAACCATAGCTTATAATAGAACTTAAGAAAATTATTCCACAACCTGCACCAATAAGTAAAGGTAGTAAAAATTTTAAATTTTCTTTTAAATCTTTAAATATATTATTTATAGAATAAATTAATTTATCATAAATGTTTAAAACTACAGCTATTGTGCCTCCACTTACACCGGGTATAATATTTGCTATACCAAAAATAATTCCTTTTAAAAATGTTAATATCATTATTATTATTCTCCTTTTAACATAAAATGTGTGCTATTTTAATTTTTTTTATAAACTAATTTTATTTAGCCACAACATAAATATAGTACCACTTTTTACTTGCAAAGTAAATAGAAATAGGTCGTGAAATAAATTTTTTTTTATAATAATATACTAGTTATTACAATTATATTAAGTGTCAATTTTTTAAGTCGAGATAAAATATTTTTTTACATTTTTTTTACTGGTAAATCAAAATTAACGTAATATTTTTGTAATATTTAAGCTAAATTATTAGCTTAAACACCTAAAACTTGCATTTATTACAAAATAATAAAGTTATTACAAAAATATTAATTTTACCTATTGACAAATTTAATATTTTTGCTATAATAAGTATAGTAACTTATAAAAATATGTTTGCTTAACTTTTGGAGGTTTTAATACGAATGAATAAATTTAATTATAAAAGAATTTTATCTACTTCTGTTGCTACTATAGCTACGGTTGTATTATATAGTAATACAGTGTTTGGTGCAGTTGGAACTGTTGTTATAGATAGTGGTAACTTAAATGTTAGAAAAGCTGCAACTGTTGACAGTGAAATTGTTACAACTTTAGAAAACAATTCTTCTG
This sequence comes from Lachnospirales bacterium, assembly GCA_047974615.1. Classification (GTDB taxonomy): domain Bacteria; phylum Bacillota; class Clostridia; order Lachnospirales; family CAMZNU01; genus JBKEBX01. The sequence continues at coordinate 2,750 of JBKECM010000089.1, read as the reverse complement.
TTCAAGTTGTTTCTCTTGAAAATTCATTTTATAAAGTAAATGTAAATGGTGTTGATAGTTATGTTTCTAAAGATTTTATTGTTGTTAGTGAAACTGTTGGTACGATTTTAGGAGATTCTGTTAGAATACGTTCAGTTGCTAATACAAGTGGAGATATTTTAGGGAACGTAAATACTGGTGAAACTTTAACTGTTGTTGCTAAAGCTGATGATTGGTATAAAGTAAAATATAATGATAAATATGGTTACATTAGAAACGATTTTATTACTGTGGAGTTATCCGATGGACTTGTTCGTGAAAACGTAACAGCTACACAACCTATTGTTATAGCTACTAGTCAATCTGAAACAGAAGTTACTTATGGTCTTATTATAGGTGATGGTGTAAATTTACGTCAAAATCCGTCAACAGATGCTAATATTCTTGTTGTTTTACCTAATGGTTATGCTGTTGACTATGTGGAGTCTTCTGGTGAAAATGGTTGGGTTAAAGTTCAAGCTGGTAATGAAGTTGGTTTTGTTAGTGAAGAATTTGTAGAACTTAAATATGGTATCAAACCTGAAAATGTAGCTGTTCAATCTTCTATCGGTAGTGAAATTGCTGCTTTTGGACAAAAATATATAGGAACTCCTTATTCTTGGGGTGGTACTAGTTTATCAAGTGGTGTTGATTGTTCTGGTTTTGTATATGCAGTATATCAAAACTTTGGTTATACATTAAATAGAGTTGCTTCTGATCAATATAACAATGGTACAAAGGTTAATCGTAGTGAGTTATCAGCAGGAGATATCATAGTTTTTGATACTTCTGGTGGAAATAATGGTGTTATTACTCATTCTGGTATTTACATAGGTGATGGCAATTTTGTACATTCTTCATCTTCTAAGGGTGGTGTTGGTGTTATCGTTTCTTCATTATCTAGCGGTTACTATGATGAAGCGTATGTTGGTGCTACACGTGTTGCAAACTAAATATAAATCTAAAGCTATAGTAAGTCAATTACTATAGCTTTTTTATTGGAGCTTTAGCGAAAATAAACCACCAGTTTTACTGGTGGAATAAGATAGCGAAAGTTTAAAAAAACTCCGTATGTTATAATGAGATTAGTCTGTCAACTTACCAAAACAACACAAGGAGGATCCGAAATGGATAAAAGAAGTTTATCATACACACAGTGGAATTGCAAGTATCATATAGTATTTACACAAATATTAACCTTAGGCTATATATGGAAAGTTAAAAGCGGGACATAGGATGATAATTAGAAAACTATGTGAAAATAAGTGAGTAGAAGTTTTAGAATCAACGGCGTGTGTAGAGCATATACATATGGCAACATGCAAAATAGATGAAAAATCTCTAAAATAATGATATGGCAATGTTGCAAAACTTCTGAATTGTTCAATTTGGCAATGTTATCTAATAGTAAATAAAAGGCATAAAACAATATTTTGTTTAATTTCTATAAAACCTTTTATATGAAAGTCACAATGATACCGTAAATCCCTTGTTCTTTTAAAAAAAGTGGAGTATAATGAACATAATTTACAAATCTAAATCGGCGAAGGAGAAATTATATGAAATTGCTAATATATGGTGCTGGGGTTATAGGAAGCCATTATGCTGCACGTCTTACTGAAACGGGTTTTGATGTTTCGATTCTAGCTAGAGGAAAGAGACTTGCAGAATTATACCTAAATGGATTTAGATATAAGAAGGGCGAAATAGTATTAAGTTCTGATGTAACGGTAATTGAAACCTTGAACAGAGATGACTATTATGACTATATTTTTTTAACGGTACGCGAAGAACAACTATATGAGGCACTCCAGGAACTTCATGATAATGTTAGTCCAACGATTGTTACAATGGTAAACACTATTGAGCTATATGAAAATTTAGAACTATTATGTGGTAAAGGTAAATTGCTTCCTGCTTTTCCCGGTGCCGGTGGAGGCTTTTCAGATGGGGTTCTTGATGCAGAATTTACGCCTGCTTTTATTCAACCAACTACCTTTGGAGAAATTGATGGTGTCTATTCACAACGTTCAAAGATCTTAAAGGGGATTTTTAAAAAAGCGAATATTTCCTGTCAAATTGTCGGTAATATGCATATGTGGCAGGTTTGCCACTTGGCGATGGTAGTGCCACTAGCAGATGCTTACTATAATACTTTGAATCCAAAAAATGTGGGAAACGATAAGGCTGTTGTACGGGTGGTTGCACAAGAATTAAGAGAAAATTTTCGTGATTTGCACAAAAACAATAAGCAAATTACACCATTTAAACTGAATATATTTAGGTTGTGTCCAAATAGGCTTTTGGCTCTATTATTGGCATTTGTCTATAGAAGCAATTTTGCGGATAAATTCATGTATCGTCATTCCATAAATGCAAAGAGTGAGATGCAAAGACTACACAAGCAGCTATATGTTTATATGGAGACTGAATAGCCATAGCAATATCTTTTACACCCCAAATTTACTTAATTATTATTAAAAAACTGGGCATAATTTCTAAAAATAGCTATATGAGAATTAGATGAAAAATTATTTTAAAAGTCAAAAACTTTTGACATTTGCTTGACATACTCAAAAGGAGAAATTTTAATGAGTAATAATATAACTACGAAACTGCTGAAAAAGTCAATAATTAACCAAAATACATTATAAATTTACAAACTAAAGTGATATAATAGATTTATAAACTGTAGGAGGTTTTTAAATGTTAAATATAGAAAAACAACTTAA
>JBKECM010000055.1:0-35204 GCA_047974615.1 Lachnospirales bacterium | reverse complement strand
ATTGAAAATTCTCCTATTACACAAAAATTATCATTCGTATGGAATAAAATTTACGCTCATTCTTCGCTGATTTTATTCCAACTCACTATTTTTGTTTACGCTAACGCTATTATAATTTTTTTCTTTTTGGACTTTTTCAGCACCCTCGTTTTTATCTAAATATTGAAATTTTTGTGAAATAATTGTGAAGAGCTTGTTTTTTTTCTTTTACATTGATATAATTATTACATAGGAGGTACTTTATGAAGCTTATACATATATTATACATAATTTTAATAGTATTACTACTTGCTTTACTAGGTCAAACCTATTATGAAACAAAACGGTTTTTTAACACTGATCCAAGCGAAGAAATCTACGGAAATTGGACACAAAATGAATATGATGAAGCTATAGCTTTTTCCACATCATATTATAAAAAAATGTCTTTAGATAAAGCTATAGTAAACTACGAATATCTAGACTATGAAGATAATTACGATTACATACCGGGAGGAGTAAGCGATGAAAACACTATAATGCTTAAAACTTCTTTCGATGATACCTTATATACAAGATATATTATATTAAGACGTACAACAAAAAACGAATGGGAATACGTAATTGAAGGCACATATTAATTATATTATACATAAAAAAATAAAACTAAGACTTATCAACTAGTACAACTAAATAATACTAAAATTTTATTGCAAAGTTTGAATAGATTAATTTTTAAAAAAGCCTAATAATCAAAATCCAGCTTAAATACAAGCTATACTTGATTATTAGACTTTTTTATTATTACAAAAATATATTTTACACATTTGACTTAATCGTTTTCCAATTAATTCTTTTATAATATATATAACTTACTAATCCACCAACATTATTAGCAACTGAAAGAGAAATATAAACTGCTATAAATCCTATGTCTTCAAATAAGAAATATAATAAATAAAGAACAGCAAGTCTAACTATCCAAATTCTAAGTAATTGTATAATCATACTAGCCTTATTTAAGCCTAAAGCATTAAGAGCAGGTCCTATATTAAACATTATAGAAAAACCAATAAAAGATGAAGCATAATATTTCGTAGCTATAATAGCTTGTTCAGCTACTTCTTGAGTAGGATTATACAAAGCAACGATTTCTTTACAAAAAGCAATACATATTACCGTACTTACAATAGCAATTATAGTACCTAGTTGAATAGCAAAAACACTTGATTGTCTTGCTCTTTCTCGCTTTCCAGCACCAATATTAACGGAAACAAATGCAATAATGGCTGATGTAAAACAAGAAACAAAACTTGTAAAAAGCATATTTATATCACTTGCAATACCACCTGCAGCAAGTGCTAAAGCACCATATCTTACAAGTTCAAATCTTATTAAGAAAAAAGATAATGACTTTAAAGAATCTTGAATAACTATAGGCCAAGATTTAGTAAGAAGCTTAATATAAGCATTTTTTTGTGGTTTTAGTTGTGAAAGTTCAAGCTTTTCATCAGACTCTTTAAAGAAAATTTCATATATTATAAATATGGCAACTATAACATAAGCCGAAAAGGAAGATAAACCTGCACCAACAACACCTAGTTTTAAAATAGCAATGTATAAAAATGAGAAAAACAATTTAAGTGGTACAAATATAATAGCACGCATTAAAGCTATTTCAGGGTGTCCAAAAACAGATTTTATAGATGTATAAACAACTTGTATAGTATAAAAAGGAACAGCAATAGCAGTAAGATTAATATATTGTACTATTTTAATCTTCAAATCCTCATCTAACCCTTGTGTTAAAAAGAAAGATAAAGCCATGATCAAAGGTATTGATATAAGGCTAACACAGACAACTAAAGAAAGCAGTTGACCTGAATAATCTAAAGCCTTTTTTTTATCTCCAGTACCATTATAATTACCTATTATAGCACTACCACCAACACCCAAAGCAAAAATACCCATAATAAGTATATTTGATAAAGAGTTAGCATAGGAAATAGCAGCACCACCTATTTCGTTATCAAATCTATATATAATAAGACCATCAAGTAGAGGTGTAACTGACCTAATTAATATGGTTAGAATACCGGGTAACGCAATAATTAAAAAAGACTTACGCAACTCTCCCTCTGTTATAATTTTTATTCTGTCATCACTTGATTGATTAAATAATTTTTTTATCCACATAAGCTACTCACTTCTTTATAATTTATAGTATTAGTAATTAACGTACAAAAATATCATATATACCGCCTAAAAAAACGATAAAAATTATTAGAGGTATTCCATATCGTATATATTGATAAAATATATTTCCTAATCCTTTTATTTTAAATTCTTGTAAAATTAATTCTTTTTTCATTCTAAAACCCACAAAGATAGCAGTTAATAAAGTAATAATCGGTACACAAACGTTTAATATTATAACATTAAGCTGATTAATAATTCCTTCTCCATATTCAGCTAAAAAAGAAATAGAAATGCCAAAAGCAGGTTGTGTAAAAATATTACCAACTATAATTATAATTCCAACAATAAAAACAGCAACTTTCCTTTTTGATTTTCTTCCATCTGTAATAGCAGATATTACTGTTTCTACTAAAGCTAAAATAGAAGTTAAAGCAGCAATTAGAAGAAGTGCAAATGTTAAAACACCTAAAATTCGACCAAAAGAGAAATTAGCAAAGAAAACTATCAAAGCATTAAACACAAGTCCAGCATTAGTATCAATAGTACCAGTTTGACTTATCATAACAGAAAACATAGCAAATACTGCTAAAAGTGAAACTACAGTATCAAAAATAACAATTTGTGCTGATATGCCAATGACTTTTGTGTTTTTATTCATATAAGATGCATAAGTTATCATAGCTCCAAAACCAAGAGATAAAGAGAAAAAAACTTGCCCTAAAGCTGCAACAAAAACACGAATAATTCCATTTTCATTACTAGTAATAGTGCTTATATCAGGTTTTAAAAAATTCATTGTTTGAACTACATCACCAGCAACTATACCATATACAGCTAAAAAAATAAGAATAATAGTAATTAATGGCATAAAAACCTTACTAAATCTCTCTATACCGGAGCTTACACCAAAAGTTGAGATACCTATTGCAATTAAAATAAATGTAATTGAATATATAGAAGAACGGCTGAAATCGTTAATCAAAGCATTATAATATACAACAGCATACTCAGTACCCTTTGAAAACTCGCCATACCCCGATGTTAGCCCTTTAAGTAAATATTCAAAAGACCAGCTTGCAACAACAGAATATATCATCGCAAAAAATATAGCAGTAACACAAGTCATAATACCGATTACACCAAAATTTTTAGCTTGTTTCTCATTATTAGTAGGTATTTTTCTAAACATTCTTGTAACTGAATTATTTTTTGCATTTTTTCCTATGAGAAACTCTGAAATCATCAGAGGCAATCCTACAGCAAAAGCAAGCAAAACATATATTAAAATAAACATACCATATCCTTCAGTTCCTACTCTATAAGGAAAAACCCAAAGGTTTCCTATCCCCACAGCACAACCTGTTGTAGCAAAGAAGAGTCCAAGTTTACTTTTAAAAGTTTCATATATAATTTTTCTTCCCATAAAAACGCTCCCAAATTAAGTCCATTTAGCAATTTATTAATGGCATTTTGCCAAATAAAGCCTAATTGTATAATACTCCAATTAAAATAAAAAGTCAAATATTTTATCTACTATAATATAGTATGCACATTTGACTTTAATAATAGCATATAAATAAATCCCAAAAAATGGTTATTTGGAAACAAAATACTATTTATTCTAAGCAATAAAATATTTTTTTAACAAAGTTTTCTTTTTTCACCTTAAATCTATTGAATTTTTATGTTAAAAATTATATAATAATTTTAATAAATAATTTGGCATCATTGCAAAATGCAGTTATCCTTGATTTGTATAGCATACCAAAGATGCCCAAAATACTTTGTATTTCTTTGACTACTTGAACCTACTAACAGTATTTTTCCTAAACAAAAACCTATGGTTTAGATTTTTTCCAAACTTAAGGACAAAGAAAAAATAATTTTAGGCGTAGCCAACTCAAAAAATCATAACTTTTAAATCACTAAATGAAAATGTATATAAAAGGAGAATTTATATGTCAAAAAGAATAGTTTTAAACTCACTTTCTTATCATGGTACTGATACCTTATTAGAAATAAATACAGAAGTGAAAAGACGTAATTTAAAAAAGGCTTTTTTTATTGTAGATAAAGCCTTAGAGAAGACAGGCGTTTCAGATAAAGTTCTTGACGTATTAAAAGGAAATCATTTAGATTTTGAATTATTCACAAATTTTAAATCTAACCCTAGTGTAAAAAATTTAAAAGATGGATTAAATGCTTTTAAAATTTCAGGTGCAGACTATGTAATATCTCTTGGTGGTGGTTCTTCAATGGTTATGGGCAAAGCTATATCTGTTGTAGCAAATAATGAAGAATATAGCGACTTTGAATCTTTAGAAGGTGAAATATTTACAAAGCACCTCCCCGTAACAATGTTTGCTATACCTACAACAGCAGGTACAGGTTCAGAAACTTCAATGACTATAAGTTTTCATAGTACAGACACACAAAAGCAATATTTATCAACAGATGCTAACTATGTACCCACAGTTGCCTTTGTAGATAGTATATTAATGAAAACAATGCCTCGTGGTTTAGCTGCTGCAACAGGTATGGACGCTTTAACACATGCAATAGAAAGTTATATTTCATCAAAAGCAAATACAATAACTGAAATGTATAGCTTAAAAGCAATAGAATTACTAGGTGGAAATTTAGAAAAATCTTTAGATGGCGATGAAAAAGCTCTTGAAAATGTAGCACTTGGACAATATTTAGCAGGCCAAGCTTTTACAAATGCAGGACTTGGACTTGTTCATGCTATGGCAGACTCTTTAGGTGCATTGTATGATACTCCTCATGGTCTTGCAAATGCTATTATTTTACCAGTAGTATTAGAATATAATCAAAAAGGTACACATGAAAAGTATAAATATATTGCAAGAGCTTTAGGTAAAACAGGTTTAACTATAATGACAAAAGAACAGTATAGAGAAGAAGCTGTTTTAGCAGTACAAAAACTATCAAAAAACATAGGTATACCTAAAAACTTAATGAATATCGCCGAAATTGATGACTTAGATACTTTAGTTAATCTAACACTAAATAGTGTTTACGTAAAGACAAATCCACGTACAGTAACTGATGGAGTTGTACGAAGCTTATTTTTAAAATTAATATAGTTTTTTGATAAAGTCAAAAATAGGGAAGGTGCTAAAAAAGTAAAAAAAGAAAAAAATTATAGTAGTGGAACGTAAACAAAAATAGTTAGAGCGTATTTGCATATTTTATGTAATAAAAATGTACGTCGAAAGTTAATTTTTGTGGAATATAATTTTTTTCTAACCTTTTTCAGCACCTTCTCTTTTTACCTTTTCATACCTTTGTCAAAAGTAAGAAAATTTGATTTTTTCTTTTGGAGTGTACCATTTCTTGAATTTTGCAACGTTGCCAATTAAATTTCACAAAATTTTCTATTACATTTTTTCTTCCAAAAAATAAAGTAAAAGTTCATTTATTATGTTATTTCCCCAAAACTTTCCGTCTAAAGTCATTTCAAATCCTTTATCTTTTATGTTTATGAGCTTTTCATTTTCAAGTTCAGCTAACTTACCTTTAAAAAAATCATATATATCATAACCTAAAAGCTTGCTATACTTATCAAAATCAACTTTACTTGATATCATTTCTTGTGCTAAGGAATCTATTATATAATATTCTTCTTTTAATAATCTTCCCATTGTAGAAATCTTTATTTGTTCAGAAAATTTACTTTCTATAGAACTATTTCTATAAGAGTATGCACCAATATTCCCTGCTGCACCATACCCAATAGGTAAGCACTCTCCACCATTATGTCTTATATCCATATACTCATATTTATCAATATTATTTCTAACAAGTTTAGATAACTCAAGCATATCATAACCTATAGGAGTCAATTTTTCTAAAATTCTAAAGAAAAATTCTTTTTCTTTAATAAAATCAGCCATATTTTCACATTCTTCATAGGATATACTTTTATGTAGTGGAGTACCTTCGTGTATTCTTAAAGAGTATATACTTACACCACCTAAATTTAAGGAACTTATTATTTCTAAATCCTTATCTAAAGATTTCATACTCTGACTAGGTGCATTATATAATAAGTCAATACTAGTATTTATTATACCTTTGCTTATAACTTTTTCTATAGTCTTAATAGTCTCTTTTTTTGTACTTCTACGGTTATATCTTTTACGCATTTCTTCATCAAAGGTTTGAACACCAATGCTAAGACGATTAACACCATTACTTAAAAAAACATCAATCATATCATCAGTAAGTTCACTTATAGTAGTTTCAATACTTATTTCTGAATTTTCAAGTATATCAAAGTTTTTCCTAAGTTCATTTAAAACCCTATCCATCTGTTTTGGTTTTAAGGTAGTAGGCGTACCTCCACCGAAATTTATCGCATTAAATGGTGCTTTAAAATAATTATACTCTTTTAATTCTTTCATTTGATTGATTAAATATTCATCATAAGTACTTCTTTTTAAATCAGTCGGCTTGTTAAATGGACAAAAACTACAAATTTTATTACAAAAAGGCACGTGTAAATATATGACTCTACGTTTTTCACAATCACTCTTAAGCAAATTTTTCAAATACATTTCTTTACTTTGTAAATCTTTATTTACGGTGTAAAAATCTTTAATTCCCTTCATAGAATCGTGATGGCTCTTATACCTTGAGGAGTACCTGCTAAATTCACAATAATTTATCAAATTATTCACCAAAAACCTCTGGATAAAGTATATCAGCTAGTTCTTCATAAGCTTCGTTATATCTTGAATTAGGCTTATAATGGAACATTGCTCTGTCAAGATAAACTACATTACCTTCTTTAACAGCACTTAAAGAATTCCACCAATCAGTAGTTCCAAAAGTTGCCTCAATATTTTCACGAACACCATCTTCTGAAGACATACACTGTACTAAAATATAGTCAGGGTCACTATCTATAACATACTCTGTATTTATTTCAATAGAAGTAGCATCTGTATCTTCCCATGAATCAGCAATATTATTCCCTTTAAGTTGTGCTATCATTTCACCATTTGCAGTATTAGATAAATATGCTTTTAAAGATGAGGTAGTACCAAAAATTAATAAAACTGTAGGATTATTTTCACTCGGAACCTTAGCTATAGTTTCATTAACATCATTTAAAACATTTTCTCCATTTTCAATATATAAATCTTCATTACCTGTTAATGCAGTAAATATTTTAAGATACTTTAAATAATCGGACATTGAGTTATATTCCATTGTAATATAAGGTATACTGCTTTCTTCAAGTAAAGGTATCAAGTCAGCTTGTTTACTTTGACGTAAAATTACTAAATCAGGATCTAAGTCAAGTAAAAGTTCCATATTAACTTCTGTCATATCTCCAACAGTAGAAATACTTTCTCCTAAATATTCTTCAGGCAACTCACTTTCAGAGTCAATTCTACCTACAATATCGCCACCAGCTTCATACCAAAGGTTGGCATAACTATTAACAAGAGGTACAACTCTTTCTGGATTTTTACTTATAGTAACTTCCGAACCTCTCTCATCAACAAAAGTTACACTATCTTCATTTATGACAACTTCATTACTAGCATCAGCGAAACCGTATACATCTTCAGCCATAACAACTTCTTCAACGATATGTTCAGGTTCAGGTTCAACTTCCACTGTTTCTGTTGTTTGAACAACTTCATTAGTAGTTTCTACATCGGCAGTCACATTTTCATTTACTGCAGTAGTTTCTGTAGTGTCGCATGAAACTAACCCTAAAGTTAAAGCAAGTACAGTAGCTGTTATAAATTTTTTAAAATTAATTTTCATTATTAATCTCCTTTTTATTTTCATTTATAATTATATCTCTTACAATAAAGTAAGGACATTTATTAACTTCATCATAATACATATCTACATTTAAAGAAAAAACTTCTTCTAAAAATTTTTGATTTACAATATCTTTAGGCATGCCCTCTTTATATATATAACCATCTTTTATAGCAAAAATATAGTCTGAATACCTTATTGCAAAGTTTAAATCATGTAGTACCATAACAATAGTAATTCCATATTTTTTGTTTAAATTTTTTATAAGTTCTAAAATTTCAATTTGGTGATTTAAGTCTAAAAAAGTTATAGGTTCGTCTAAAATCAAAATTTCAGGTTGTTGACATATTGCCATAGATATCCACGCACGTTGTCTTTCCCCACCAGACAAAGTTGAAACCTTTTGATATTCTAAATGTGAAATATCAGTTGCCTTCATAGAACTATTAATAATATCCCAATCAGTTTCCTTTAAAGTACTTCCATAAGAACTATATGGAAATCTACCATATGAAACTAAAGTTCTAACATCAATATCAGGAGGTACGCTATGAACTTGAGGTAAAATGGCTATTTTTTTTGCTAACTCTTTCTTTTTGTAAGAAGTAATTTTTTTATCTAAATAATATCCACAACCATTTGTAACTTTTACTGCTTTTGTTAAAGTTCTTAGAATACTACTTTTGCCACAACCATTTTTTCCTATTATAGTTGTAATTTTACCTTTTTCAAAATCCATTGTTACATCTTTTATTACTTCTTTTTGGTCATAGCTTATTTTCAAATCTTTAAATCCAAAATACAAGTCATCACCCCCTAATATTTGCTTCTTCTTAGTAAAAATAAGAAGAAAGGTGCCCCAATAAATGATAAAATAATACCAACAGGCATTTCAGCAGGCAAAATTATAACACGACCAATAGTGTCGCAACCTAAAACCATTAATCCACCTAACAAAATCGAAGTAGGAAAAAGAAATCTATAATCAGAACCAACAAGTAACCTTGCAATATGTGGTACTATCAAGCCTACAAAATTTATGATACCAGCAACACTAATAGCAGCACCAGCAAGTAAAGATGATATTATAATAAGAACCATTCTAAATCTTTCAGTATGTAAACCTAAAGAACTTGCAACTTCATCACCTAACATTAAAATATTCATTTTTTGTGGTACAAGAAAGCAAGCAAAAATTCCAATAAAAGCATAGGGTAAAATCATTTTAACATTCGCCCATGTAGTACCATTTAAACCACCTACTAAAAAGCCAGTGGCAAGAGGTAAATTATCTGAAAAAAACACTTTAATAACATCATTGAATGCCCCAAGCAAAGCCGAAATAGCAAGTCCAGATAATATCATTTTGACAGGACTAACCCCCTCTTTATAAGCAAGTGCATAAATAAAAAGTGTAGTTAAAACAGCTCCCATAAAAGTACCTATAGGTAAAAATTTTGCAAACTGTGGAAATGCAACAAGCATAATATATCCGGCAAAACTTGCACCAGAGGTTACGCCTATTGTAGAAGGAGAAGCCAAGTTATTTCTCATAACACTTTGTAAAATGCAACCAGATAAAGATAAGCATATACCTACAAAAGAGGCAAGTATAATTCTAGGCAACCTTACATTTAATATTATAAGGCTATTTCTGTCATCACCATCACCAAAAATAATGTTTATAATTTCTGTAATACGATATTCTTTACCCCCAACAGAAATTGATATAAAAAATATTATTACAAACAAAATACCTAACAATATTAAGAACGATATTTTACGTTTTAAAGAAAACCCTTTATCTTTTTCCATTACATACAATCCTTTAAAATATTTTGAACAACGTCAATAGCATTGCTTAAATCTTCTTGTGTAGGGTGAACTCTTGATGAAAGATGTCTTTTATATCCTTCTTCATCTAAAAAATGTTTATCTGTTTTAGGTAAAGATAGCCTTTTTTCTGTACGTTTTGGGTCAATCTTACCTCTACAAACGAATTTACCTATATATTCATTTTTTTCCATAACTTTTTCTTTTACTCGTTCAGCCATTTTTTGTCCATGTTCACTTTCAACATATGCACCAAGTGTGCCAACAGCAATTATTTTTTTATTTTTTACTTTATCTAAAAACCCTAAAGTTTTACTATCAGCCGTACCGCGACTACACCAGTAACACAAAATAATTATATCACTTTTTTCAAAATTTTTCTGTGCAATATCATTTATGTTAAAAATTTCTTTTTCAACTTTTAATGACTCATAAATGCTTTTCGCTACTTTTTCTGTGTTTCCCGTTATAGTGGAATAAATTACAGTAATCATATAACCTCCAAAATTTGTTAGTTTAATATAACTTTAACAATAAAACAAATATACCATACAATATTAATTTTGTCAATTAATTTTAAAAAATCCAAAAAATTAAATTTTAAAAGTATAGTTTAAAATAATTTTGTTAAAATATAGAAAAATCGTTGTATTTTTTTATTATATGTTTTATAATGTTATTAGTGTAGTTCCAATAACATAGGGAGGATTTTTATGAGATTATTAACACGTTCAGATTTTGATGGTTTAGCTTGTGGTACATTGCTTAAAGAGCTAGGCATAATAGACCATTGGAAATTTGTTCACCCAAAAGATATACAAGACGGCTTAGTTGAAGTAGATGATAACGATGTCCTTGCAAATATACCATATGTAGAAGGTTGTAAAATGTGGTTTGATCACCACGTTTCTGAAAAAGATAGACTTGATAAAAACGTAGTTTTTGAAGGTGAAAGTCGTATAGCTCCTTCTGCTGCACGTATTATATATGAATACTATGGTGGCAAAGAAAAATTATCTCATTTTGAAGAAATGATAGTTGCAGTTGATAAGGTTGACTCAGGTGATCTTACAGCAGACGAAATATTAAACCCTACTGGTTGGATTTTATTAGGCTTTATTATGGATCCAAGAACAGGTTTAGGCCGTTTTAGAAATTTCCGCATTTCTAACTATCAGCTTATGGAAGTTCTTATAGATAAATGTGCAAAAGAAAAAATAGCAGAGATTTTATCTGATGAAGATGTAAAAGAGAGAGTAAAGCTTTACTTTGAGCAAGATGAGTTGTTTAAAGAAATGTTACTCAAATATACAAAAGTCGAAAAAAATCTTATTATTACTGACTTAAGAGGTGTTGAAAACATATATACTGGTAATAGATTTTTAATATATAGTCTTTTCCCTGAACAAAATATCTCTATGTGGATAGTAGACGGTAGAGCAAATATAAATTGCCCTATAGCAGTTGGTCATTCTATTTTAAATAGAACATCAAACACAAATGTAGGTCCACTATTACTACAATATGGTGGTGGTGGTCATAGACAAGTAGGTACGTGCCAAGTGCCATATGGCGAAGCAGATAAAGTTATTGGTGAATTAATAAATTCTATTACTATAGATGGCTAAATTAAAAATTACAAAAAAAGTGATAAACTCAAGTTTAAGAGTTTATCACTTTTTTTGTAAATAAAAATATGCCATTTCTTGAATTTTGCAATGTTGCCTTACTATAATGTTAGGCAAAAAGTAGGAGCAAATATTCAAAGTATTTTGAGTTTTACTAATGAGTCAAAAAATTCAATTTCTAGTGCATTAAGTACTCCAGCACCTATTTTAGTTCTTTTAGAAACTGTCACATTTTTTATAAACCTTGATAATTATCCCAACACTATTCCCACTTTACCTCAAAGCCAAGAGGAACACAAAAACCTGCATCGTTTTCAATATAATAATTTATATATGTCTCATTATCCTCATATATCGCTCTTTGTATTTCATCTTTAGAAATAAGTTCAACTATAATATATTCTGTTTTCTCATCAACTTCGTATACTTCTTGAATACTATCATTTATAGACAACACATTTGTCTTTAGCATATTGTCATCTTTTGACATTTCAATTATTTTTATTTCTTCTGTAGGATATCTAAATTCTACATTTATTTCTACCTTAAAAACACTTTCCGTTTCTACACCATCTATATTCAAAGTTTCTTTTGACTCAATACTTTGATTAATACTTGAACCAGTAATATCCTCGTTCCAAGCTTGCATTATTCCACTACCTGACATTACATACAAATCCTCATTTTCATCTGCATAAATAGGATTAACGTATACACCATTGTCAATATTTTCTATTGGAATAACAGATGCAGTACCACTTATACTAGTAACAAAATCACCTATATTCACATTTACATCTTTAACATCTCCTGTAACACTTACAGAATCTGTTTTACTATCATACAAATAATAAAAAGGTATACCTTCTAAATCATTAAATTCATATGAAACAAGTTCTATCTCCTCACCTATTTCACTGTCTTTTTCAACTGTAATTATTTTTTCAGCATAAATACGACCTTCATAGTCTGAACTATTTTTATCATTAATCGTTATTTCTCCGTCCTTTACCCCATTTATATTTTCATTTATATACCCTTCAAAATCAAATAAATCAAGATATTCCTTAGTTAAATATACACCAATCAGTTTATCTTGTTCATTAATAGAAACATCAGCCTTAGCAAGCTGACAACTATTAAGAGATAAAATCAAAATAAATACTAAGCAACAAGTTCCTATTTTTCTACTCATCTTCCTCATCTCCTTTTTCTATAATATCTAAATTTCCATCAAACTTTAGTATATCTCCTAAATCACATTCTAGGTAATAACATATTTTATTAACAGTATCAAATCGTATCCCTTTAGCTTTACCACTTCTTAAAATGGATAAGTTAGCTTCAGTAATACCAATTAATCCACACAGTTCTTTTGATGTCATACCTCTTTTTTTAAGAATTTCTTCTAAATATACGTTTATAGCCATATAATCACCCTATACCGAAAATTATATTATCATATCATTATCATCTTTTACTTTTCTAAGTTCTTCAAAATGTCTGGAAATTATTAAAATAATTAATATTAAAATTAATGAAACTATAGGTATTTCCATAGTAAAATCACTGCTCCTAATGTGAGTTGCAAATAGTAATTGTGTTAAATTAAATATCATTTTAGCAGACAAAATAATGATAATAGTTTTTTTACATAAATCTTTTGTTTTACCTGCTAAAAATCCGACTTCCTCGCTGTATGGATTTACTTTAAGCTCCTCAATTATTTTAAACCCAGAAAAAATAATATATATGTTTAAAACAAAAGGCAAAACATTAACAACATATCCTAAAATTAAAAAAACATAACTAATTGTTAGTTCATTTTCATAGCCTTCATTTCCTTTTAATAAACTTTTAAAGTTATTTAAAAGTTCATATAATTCACTATAAAATATAGCAACTACTAAAATACAGCAAAGTCCACATAATAATGAATTAAGATATGTTAACATAATTTCCGTTTCCATATTTTCAAATTTTCTTAAAAGTCTAAAAATAAAGTATGTAAATATTACTGTATATATAGTAATACACAAACTTATCTTACCTAGTTCCATACCTATAGGAAAAATATAACTAATATAAGTTGGGTTTATCATCAAATATATTACTAAAAATAATAATAAAGAAATTAACCAAAGTAATAATTCTTCTTTTTTTTCTACACCACTTTGCAACCTTTTAAAAAAATAAATAATTGGTATTAAACAAAAAATAATATACAAAGCAAAAGCAATTATATTTCCTATTCCACTACTTAAAGACATCATTCTTAGTAGATTTCCTATTTGCTCAAAAGGAAAAGTAACCATATATAGAGCGGATTTCCCTAAAAATATGCTTAATACACTACTTAAAATACTAATAACACTTATAAAAAATAAAATTTTAATTAAATTTCTTCTTAACATAACCCCTCCAAAAAAATTATTGTTTTACGATAATTAGATATTACCATAAAAATTATTGTTTTGCAATAATTTTTTTAATTTTTTTTTAAATATTTTAATATTAAAAAAGGTAATATTCAATAATTGAATATTACCTTTAAAATATTATATTTTATTTACCAAATAATTTATCAAAAAAGCCCTTTTTATGGTCTACATAATCGTCGCCCATAGCATCTGCAAACTCTTTTAATTTTTCCATTTGAACATCAGTTAATTTTTTAGGTATTTCTACTTTAAATTTAACGTACATATCACCAGTATATCTTGCGTTACGAACATCAGGAGCACCTTTACCCTTTAAGTTTATAACAGTTTCACTTTGTGTACCTGCCTTCACATCATAAGTTTCATTGCCATATACAGTAGGTATAGTAATTGATGCACCTATTGTAGCTTGTACAAAAGTTAAAGGTATATCTAAGTATATATCATTACCTTTTCTTTGGAAATATTCGTGAGGTGCAACATTCATAGCAACAAGCAAGTCACCTTGTTGACCTCCACGTTCACCCATAGCACCTTTACCACGTATACGAACACTTTGACCAGTGCTAATTCCTTTTGGTATATCTATTTTAATTTTAGTATTTTTCTTTGAATA
Organism: Lachnospirales bacterium; assembly: GCA_047974615.1. GTDB lineage: Bacteria > Bacillota > Clostridia > Lachnospirales > CAMZNU01 > JBKEBX01. Next base: position 20,703 of record JBKECM010000055.1, on the reverse strand, counting down.
TCCTTTTCCAGAACAAGTAGTACATGGGTTTTCTATATGTTTACCTGTGCCACCACAACGACTACAAGTTCTTACAGAAGTCATAATGCCTAACATAGTTTGTTGCTGAACACGTTCTTGACCAGAACCTTTACAATGAGGACAAGTTTTAGGTATTGAACCTTTACTTGCCCCTGTTCCGTTACAGTCGCTACAAGTTGTATCAATAGGTAGTTCAACTTCTTTGCTACAACCAAAAATACTTTCTTCAAAAGTAATTCTTATATTAGTTTGTAAGTCACTTCCACGTCGTGGACCATTATTGCTACGACTACGGCCACCACCGAAAAAGTCACCAAATATATCTCCAAAAATATCTCCCATATCAAAGTCATAGCTACCACCATAGCCACCACCGCCCATTCCACCTTCAAATGCAGAATGACCGAATTGATCATATTTTTGTCTTTTTTGTGAATCTTGTAAAACATCATAAGCCTCACTAAGTTCTTTGAACTTTTCTTCAGCTTCTTTATCGCCCGGATTAGCATCTGGGTGATATTTTTTTGCTTTATTTCTATATGCCTTTTTTAAATCAGCTTCAGAAACGTTTTTTTCAACACCAAGCACTTCATAATAATCACGTTTTGCCATATTTATTCTCCAATATAATGTTAATTTTAACTGAGTATAGAGTGAGGTGTTTCCTCACTCTATAAACTTTAAATATTAAACTTCTTCATAGTTTCCGTCTATTACATCATCATCTTGACCAGTTGAAGGACTACCTTGCTCTTGACCTTGACCAGCTTGTTGATATAATTTTTGGCTAACTTCGTGGAAAATAGCCGTTAAACTTTCTGTAGCAGTCTTTAATTTACTAGCATCTTCACTTGTCATATTATCTGCAACCATACTATCATTTACAGATTTTAAGTTTTCTAACTCACTTTTAATTTTTGTAATATCTGCTTCATCAACTTTACCTTCTAAATCACCTAAAGTTTTTTCAGTTTGTAAAATCATACTTTCAGCTTCATTTTTAGCATCAACGATTTCTTTACGTTTTTTGTCAGCCTCAGCATATTGCTCAGCCTCTCTTACAGCCTTATCGATTTCATCATCAGAAAGGTTTGTACTTGAAGTAATAGTGATTTTTTGTTCTTTACCAGTACCTAAATCTTTAGCAGATACATTAACGATACCATTAGCATCTATATCAAACATAACTTCAATTTGAGGAACACCCTTAGGAGCAGGAGCGATACCGTCAAGTCTAAATTGACCTAAAAGTTTATTGTCACGAGCAAATTCTCTCTCACCTTGTACAATAACGATATCAACAGCTGTTTGATTATCAGAAGCAGTTGAATATACTTGTTTTTTGTTACTAGGAATAGTAGTATTTCTTTCGATAAGTCTTGATACTACACCATGTAAAGTTTCAATACCAAGTGATAAAGGTGTAACGTCAAGTAAAAGAATATCACCTGCGCCTGCATCACCAGCTAATTTACCACCTTGAATACTTGCTCCAAGAGCAACACACTCATCAGGGTTAATACCTTTAAATGGTTCTTTGCCGATTAATTTTTGAACTGCATTTTGAACTGCAGGTATACGAGTAGAACCACCAACAAGTAAAACTTTATCTATTTCAGAAGTAGAAAGACCAGAGTCATCTAAAGCTTTTCTTACAGGCTCCATAGTTTTTTCTACTAAGTCAGATGTTAAGTCGTCAAATTTAGCACGAGAAATTGTAACATCTAAGTGTTTTGGGCCATCTTGGTTAGCAGTGATAAATGGTAAGTTTACGTTAGTTTGAGTAGTAGAAGAAAGTTCTTTTTTAGCTTTTTCTCCAGCCTCTTTTAAACGTTGCATAGCCATTTTATCCTTTGATAAATCTATACCTTCTGCTTTTTTAAATTCATCAACTAAAAAGTCAATTACTCTTTGGTCGAAATCGTCCCCACCTAAATGGTTATTACCATTAGTAGCTAAAACTTCAATAACACCGTCACCGATATCAATAACAGAAACGTCAAAAGTACCTCCACCTAAGTCATAAACCATAATTTTTTGTTCTTTACCATTATCTAAACCATAAGATAAAGCAGCAGCAGTAGGCTCATTGATGATACGTTTAACATCAAGACCAGCTATTCTACCAGCGTCTTTAGTTGCTTGACGTTGTGCATCTGTAAAGTATGCAGGTACAGTAATAACGGCTTCTGTAACAGTTTCACCTAAATAGCTTTCAGCGTCGTTTTTAAGCTTAGTTAAAATCATAGCTGAAATTTCTTGTGGACTATATTTTTTACCTTCAATATCTACTTTGTAGTCAGTACCCATTTCTCTTTTAATAGAAATAATTGTGTTATCAGGATTAGTAACTGCTTGACGTTTAGCAGTTTCACCTACTAATCTTTCTCCAGTTTTTGTAAAACCAACGATAGAAGGAGTAGTTCTTAAACCTTCTGTATTTGCTATAACTGTAGGCTCTCCACCTTCCATAACAGCTACACATGAATTTGTTGTTCCTAAGTCAATACCTATAATTTTTGCCATAATATTAAATCTCCTTTTAAAATAAATAATCTATATAATTAGTTTGCAACCTTAACCATTGAAGGACGTATAACTTTATCCTTATATTTATAACCTTTTTGAAGCTCTAAAGAAATAGTATTTTCACCAAATTCTTCACTTTCTTCGTGTTGCACTGCAAAATGTAAATTTGCATCAAAAACTTCGCCAACAGATACAATAACTTCTACACCTAAAGCAGTTAAAAAATCCATAAATTGCTTATAAATCATTTCAATGCCTTTATAAAAATTATCATCTTTATTTGTTTGCGTAGCCATAGCACGCTCGAAGTTGTCAATAACAGGTAAAAGCTTTTCTACAGTATCTGTAACACCGTCCCCATACATATTAGCCTTTTCTTTGATAGTTCTTTTTCTAAAATTATCAAATTCAGCAACTTGGCGTTGATATTTATCAAACAAAGCAACTTTTTCTGCTTCAAGTTTTTCAACCTCTGTAAGTTCATTTTCTTCAACTTCAATAGTTTCTTCTGTGGAATCTTCGCTATTTTCTTCTATAACAGTTTCATCAACAGTTTCATCAACAGTTTCATCTAAATTATCCTCTAAGTTTTCTTCAAACTCAATATTTTCTTCCGACACAATCGTCACCTATCCCTTTCCAAAATCTGTTCTAAAAGTTTTGTTACACTGTTCACCGTATTAATTGTATTTGTATACTCCATTCTTTTAGGACCAATAACACTTATACACCCCTTAGAATTTCCAACCTTATATGTGGATTTAACAATAGAAAAGTTTTGCAACTGTTCCTGCTCATTTTCGCTACCAATAAGTATTTGCATACTATCGCTATTATCATCACCAAGTAAAGTTAAGAGTAATTTTTTTTCTTCTAAAGCTTTAAAAAGCTCAATAGCCGTTCCAACATCACTAAACTCAGGATAGTTGAAGATTTTATCAGTGCCAGACGTATAAACTTGACCTTGATAATCATTTTCTACAGAAAATTCAGCAATAATACTTTGTAAAATTGGTATAAGTATTTCATCATCACCATCAAAGCTTTGTCTTATATTATCAACTTCACTTTTAGTAACTTCTGAAACACATTTTCCCTTAAAAACTTCATTAAGCTTTTTAGATAAATTTTCAATATCCATTTGTTGAGTGTCAAAGTTTGAAACATTAATAATTTTATTTTTAATAATAGAATCTTCCATAACCATAACAAGTAAAATACTTTTTTCATCAATAAAGGATAGTTGAATATGTTTAAAAACTAAAGATTCTCTTTTAGGTTCACTTATAATAGTAACATAGTTTGTAAGTGAGCTAAGCATCTTTGCAGTTTCTTGCATGAGGTAGTCAATATGAGTTAAGTTTTTATTTATCATCTGAGATATTAAATTTATATCAAGTTCACTAGCACCAGAAGATAAAATCTCATCAACATATATTCTATAGCCCTTGTCTGAAGGTATACGACCAGCAGAAGCATGAGGTTGAATAATTAAGCCTAACTCCTCGAGGTCACTCATCTCATTGCGAATAGTGGCAGAGGAAAGTCCTATATCATACCTTTTAGCTATAGTTCTTGAGCCTATAGGTTCACTTGAAGATATATATTCAGTTATAATAGCATTTAAAATATTTCTTTTACGCTCATTCAAATTCACCTAAAGCACCTCCTTTTTTTATTAGCACTCAATTTAAAGGAGTGCTAATCACAAGTTAAACTATACATTATAACTAATAAAATGTCAATAGCTTTTGATATAATTTTTAATTTCTTATTAGCACTCACTCTTATTGAGTGCTAACTAATTATTATTATACCTCAAATAATATAAAAGTCAATAGGTTTTCTAAAAATTATATTTATTTTTTACATATTAATATTTTTTATTCATTTCAACACTATATTTTTAAATAAAATAAAGAGGGCAGTAAAAAAAGTAGCCCTCTTAGTTTATTTTTTAAAACATTAGTTTTCATTTTCTTCTATATATGATAATTCATTTTCAAAAGCTTCATCTTCTACATCTTCTTCATATTCAACATTATTACTGTCAATAGTATAGTCACTTTGTCTATAATGTTCAATATCATTTTCTAAACGTTGAATTTCGCTGTTTTTCATATAAAGTTCTGTTTTCAACTTATTTATTTGATTAATAAGATTTACTTTTTCACGACTTTCAAGTATTTCTTGTTTTATAGCCGTACTTTCTTCGATTACCCCATTTTTTTCTTTTACTTCAGTTTCCTCTTTTTTATATTCAACTGCTCTAAAAGGGTGATCCTGAAAAAAAGGGTTAATATCTGTAACAATAATAGGTTGAAAAGGTGTGTTTTCTGTAACAATAATTTGATTATGTTTTCTTTCTTTACACACTACACAAGCTTTTTTCGCGTTACAGCTTCTTGGTAACCTAGTAGATAGTTTTTGTGGACGACAAAAATCTATTTCTTCTCCTTCTTCTCCATAAACATAATATATTTCATCACCAGAAGTATATGTGACATAAATATGCCCATCATAGCAAAAAATAGAAACATTATGTATTTTTTGACCTTCTGCTATTACCTTAACGTTTTTATAACCATACTTTGTTTTATGTCTAAAAAGTAATTGATATGAAAACATAGATTTGACAATTAAAGCAGTATATATACCACTATTTGAAACCAAAAAACTTTTATCTATAAGATTATAAAAAGTACTATGATAAACTACCGGTTGGGAAATTTGATTAGTAGAAAACTCTCTATAACACATATTTAAAGAATTTTGATAAGTTTCATAAAATATGACATAATGATTGTCAGCTATCTTTTGAGTCATAAAAGGCAACCCGTTTATAGAATATGAAGTATCAATAACTTCGCTATCTGTCCATACACCCTCCTCAAGTTGCATCTTTGCTATATTATATTTATTTTTATCTGTTTTATATGCATATATAACTGTAAATATATCCTTTTCATACATACAGAAAAAATATGGATTATTTGATAAATTATATGATTCCAAAATAGGTTTACTTACATAGTCATCATTATTTTTACAATATGTAAAATAAATTTGATTTTTTATACTATGAGTAAATATCATAACAACATTATCTTTATCTAGTGTATTTAAACTAAAAAATGGTTTTACACCAGTCTGTATAACTTGAGAATTAGACCACCTATTTTTTTGGTAAATTCTTTTATATAATATATTATTTTGTGTATAATAGGAAGTTAATCCTTCATCATTTTTTAAAATATAAGAACTATACATAAAACCTCCAAGAAAAATATTTTGTAGTGACATATAAGTTTTTATTTAATTTTAAAAAACTATATGCCCTTACCTTTTATACTAATATATTTTAATAAATTAAATTATATGCACATAATTTAATTGGCATCATTGCAAAATGCAATTATGCCAAGATTTGTGAAACAAATCCAAGACGCCCCAAAATATGACAGTTTCTAGGAATGGCTAAAAATTAATAAGCTTTTAACTCTTTAAAAAATACACCTTCTATTTTGCTTTTTTTAATCAATTTCTACAATAAAAAAACTGTAGAAAATTCGATTTAATTTTCTACAGTTTTTTTATTATTTAATTGTTTTTCATATATTCTTTTACATCTTCAAAATATTGTACAAAATCATCATAGTATATACTACCATTTGAAGCATTCATTATATCATCATACGCCCAATGGTCTTTATTTAAATCAGGGTATGTAACATAAGTATTATAGTCTTCTGAACGATCTAGTAAATTATTTACAAGAGTAACAAGTTGTCCACGTGTTGCACGTTCATTAGGTCTAAATGTTCCATCAGGGAAACCGTTTATTATACCGTTGCTAACAAGTTTTTCTATACTTTCCCTTGCCCACTCAGTATCTATATCTGAAAAAGCAACCTTTGTTGTGCTGCCTATGTTTTTATTTGAAAACTTAGCTATAATTACAGCAACTTCAGCACGTGTAATAGGTTCATTAGGTCTAAATGTGCCGTCCTCATAACCATTAATTACATTATTTTTATAAGCATAAGCTAAAGCATCACTATACCACTCATTTTCCGTAACATCACTAAAATTTTCAAGATAACTTTCATCGATAACACTTCGTCTACCATATAAATTATATATTATTTGTACAACTTCAGCACGTGTAATATCTCCATCAGGTTGAACTGTCAAATCATCATAACCTTGTATATAAGGTACAAGTCGTCTTTCTAAAATATAAATTAAGCTATTAAGCTCATTTAAATCTGTAGGTAGATCCTCATATTTAGGTAACTCAGGTAAAAATGGGATATTTGGCTTTACTGGAACAACAGGATTTGTCACATCATCTTCGTCATCAATTTCAATATCAATGTCATCATCGTCATCATCTTCGTTGCCGCCACCTCCAGTATTAATAGAAGTAAATGTGGCTTTTATTACAACTCCCTTGTTAGGCATAGTAATAACAGTGTCTTTTTCCTTAGCGTTTCCTATTGTAGCCCCATTTTGTTTTTCAAAAACCCAACCAGAGAAGCTGTATCCACTATTTGGTGAAGCAGATATTTTAGCACTATCCCCTTCCTTAAATAAACCACTACCTATTGCATCTCCACCTTCTGTAGTATTAACTACTAAAGTATTATAACCATCTATTGTTGTATGGTCATCTTCCTTTATGAAGTTAGCCTGTAACACAACATTAGAGCTTGGCATATTAAAGTATATTTCAGAATAAGTGCTTAAAGTACCTAAGTCTACATTTTTACTTACAACAGTCCAACTATCAAAAACATAGCCTTCATTTGCAACTGCCGATAGGTCTACTTTATCACCTTTAGCATATAATATATTATTATTGCTTTCATCTAAGTTACCTGTTACTATTCCAGCACCAGTAGGATTTACACTAGTTTCAACTTTAAGGGTTGGTATAGCTGAATATACAACATATAAGTTTTGGTTAGCCTTAGTTATAGGTATGTTATAATAGCTATTTTCAGAGGTTTCATAAAGCTTACCATCAAGATATGCATATTCTACCTTATATCCATTATCTAATCCTGTTAAATCAGGTACAGTATATTCAAATATATCACCTATATAAGCCTCTACTTCGTCTTTCTTTTTAACTTCAAGCTTTCCTCGATTAATTAATGCATATGTTAAAGTAGCCTTTGTCTTAATACCATAAATAGCTTTAATTGAGTAATTACCTTCTATCATATTAGGATTAAAAGTTACAGTATAACTTAGTCCGTCACTACTTTCCACATAAGTAAAATACTCTTGACTTGTATTTTCCCCTGCCTCAACATCAATTAAAGTGTAACCTCCATATTCTTTAGGAATAATAAAAGTAACAGATTCATTAATTTTTACATTTTCAAAACTATAGCCAACATATTTCCTAGTAGTAGCTTTTGAAATTTCAGCGTTATCAACTACTTCTACTTTAAAATCGTAAGTTTTTGGTCTTAAATAAATATCTACATTTCTAAAATAAGTATCTGTAGCCGTTAATTGACTATAAGTTTTATTCGTAGGACTTCCATTTTCTTCAAAATCAATAAGCTCATATAAATCTTTGTTACTATCATTTATATAGCTATCAATATTTAAAGGTTCACCAAATAACTCTTTATATGTTTTACTTTTAACTTTTTCTTCTGTACTTTCAGATTTTATATATTCACTATAAGTAATAGTAGAATAAGGTCTGTAATATATATTTAATATATGTTCATCTTCATGAGGTTCAATACTTTCAAGTTCAAAGTCAACATAATTACCCTCAATACTTATAGCAGTATCGCCTTTAAACTCACGTACGACAAAATCATCAATCTTTCCAGTAAAAGTTTCGCTATCATATATAGTGCTATTATCTATTACATTATAATAGTTTACATAATAAGAAACTTCGCCGGGAAGCAATCCCTTATAATATCCGAAGATATAAACAGGCATCAAAATTTCTGAAAAATCAACAGTTTTAGTTATCACAGCATCATCAATAGGTTCCCAATCTGTAGAAATTCTACCTACATCTATTGTTGTATTTTCCCCATCATAAGTATATGCTTCACTATTTAAAACTTCTATTTTTCTTGAATTTTCAAAGTTAATACCATAATGCACAACTGTTTTAGTTCTTGGCTTCAATACAATACTAAGTATATTTTCACCTTCATTTACTATAACAGTATGATTTATACTTACTTCTGTACCATTAGTATAACAATCAGTATCATCACTTCCCTTATCAATTATATATTCATTTAAAATTTTATCTCCCAAAACTAATACTGGTGTACCTGCATTAACTTCTTCAATTACAGTATATTCAGATAACACACTACCATCGTCGCTTCTTGAAACAACTACTTTTACAGTACCCGTCTTAGGTTCATAATGTAAATATAATGGATTATTATCTTGTATTTCAAGCTCTGTAGGTGTTAATAACGCATCAACAGTACTGTCTTCAACATTGTTATATCCCACATAATTGTAGTTATCATATGTAGGCGACACTAGAGTAAATTTATCAGAAGCTAAACCTTGTACTGTTTTTACTAAAGTCGTAGATGCAACAGTACCATCACTATTATGCTTAATAGCATATATCGGTTTTTCTATTATTTCACCATAAATATGTGTTATAACATTTTGACTTGCATCATCTGACACAATAAGAGATTTATCAGGAGTTGATTCAATATAACGATAACCTTCAAAATATGTTATAGGTGGCTCATAAGTCGAACCAAAAATTTCCTCTGTTATAACAGAGGATACTATTTCACTACCCAAAGTGTCATTATAGTTTACCATAGCAGGATACTCAGGTGTAACCGTCCAAAGGTTAATATTTGTTATACCATTTGTAACATTATATTGTAGACCATTTTCAGTTGTTGCACTAGCAACATCTGTACTTGTATTATTAACGCTTATGTTGTCTACATTATCGTATGCCCAAACATGCAGATATTGTCCCTCACCTAAACCATCAGCAAGACTACTAATATCATATGTTTTGCCATACTCAACATAGTTTGTACCCGTTTCTTCATCTAAACGTTGCCCTATTTCTTTTGTATCAATATAATATTCATAAGCTGTCTTATCAGTTTCACTACCAACACTACCTTTAACTTCTGCAAGTTCCTCATGAGTTACCTTAGTATCAGAAATAGCATAAATATTAGTTCCATTATTTATATTACTAACAGTAAAAGGTGTATTTGCCGAATTATCAAGCATAGTTTTAATGGTATCCCAGTTTTTAGAAACAGAATCACCATAACCTAAAGGTTCAGCTATTACTCTATATTTATATCTCGTACCTGTATCTTCAGTGTTAAAAGTCACTTTGTTGTTATTTGTACTATCAACAACAGGAATAGGAGCAGTAGGCTTATCAGTGTCAAGTATTCTATCTACAGCTTTTGTACTAGTTCTCATTTGAGTTAAAGCATAAATAGTATTAGCTAAAACAGCTTGCTCTGCCGTATTTGTTTTACCACTACTATGACCACATTGTATAAATGCTACATTTCCATCTACCATAAGATATGAATTAGATTGATATTCCACACCACCATAAGTGTATGTAGATGTATCCTTAGCACCTCTTATATTATAGTTATAATAAGGGCCATCAGAAGGTGTAGGATAGTAGTTTTTTTCAAATGTCACATATACGTCAGAAGGATCCGATGCATATTGATTAACTGTATGTGACATAGGTATAACTAAATCATATCCTGCTATATCAAAAGGGTATGTAGTAAAAGTACTTTGTTGGTCAACAGCTATTTTATCAGAATATGTCCACACTTTATCATTAAAAGGTGTAACAACAAGACTTGAATTTTCAGTTAACAACTCTGAAAAGTTAGGATTAACTTTATGTGTGCTATCTACCTTATATTGTGCAGTATCATGACCAAAAACCACACCATACCCTGCATCTATATAGTCTTGAATATAGTCATATGCACTAACAGGATAGTTTTGAGGATCTGTAGCCTTTGATATGTCCATATAGTTATTTGAATCCCAAAAACCAAAAACTACAACATCATAATAGTAAGTACCATCAGAATTTTTCCATAAATATTCTTGAGGACGTTTATTAAAGGTTTCAAGTGAAACTTGACTAGTTTGTATCTTTAGAGAAATTTCAGGAAAAGCTCTTTGCAACTCCTCCATCCAAAGTTGAAATCCATTACCTACCTTCGGATATATATTTAAAACTCTAATTTGATCTGGTTCATAGTTACCACGGATTTCCCATTTATATTCCCCAGAAGTATCGTTCTCATCTTCATTATTGATTTTTCTTCTAGCTAAATAGTATCTAGTCTTAGCAGTTGTACCATCATCATAGGAATAGTCAACACTATTCCATTCTAAAGATACATTTTCTTTTCCTAAACCTTCTACATCGGTATATAAAATATCTTTCATTTTGAAGTCACTTAAAGCAGAATTTAAAGTTGCTTTTGAACTTGCAAAAATATCTACAGTAGGTATTGATGTAAAAATAAATGAAAAAATCAGTATAAATGCAATTATTTTTTTAATTCTTTTGTAACACATAAGTACCTCCTAAATTAATTTAGCTTAAATTTTTTATGTTTTCTTTTATATATTTTTCTGAAGGTGTAATAAAAGCCGTTTTATTTGTATAGTAAATAACCATACCAAGCTTTGAACCATTAGGTTTTTTAACGTTTTTGACTTCCGTATAATCAACCTCAACCATAGAATGATCTTGCCCTTTTGAATAATAAGCTGCTAAATTACAAGCCTCCTCCAAAGTTTTATTAGAAACTTCTTTGCCCAAAGTTTTAATAATAACGTGAGAACCTGGTATATTTTTACAATGACACCATATATCCTTTTTATCGGCAAATTTCGTAGTTAAATAATCATTTTGTATATTATTTTTACCCACATATATTTCAAAGCCTTCCGAAGATAAAAATTTTAAAGGTTTTGAAGGTTTGCTTTTAATTTTTTTATTGTTTTGTCTTTTAATATAGCCATAACTTGCAAGTTCTTCTCTTATATCTAAAACGTCTTCTTCTGTAATAATTGTAGTCAATGAAGATAGAACACTATCAAGATATTGAAGTTCTTTTTCGATTTCTTCGATTTGAACAACTGCCATTTCTTCACTACGCTTCTGCTTATTATATTTTTTATAATAGCTTTGTGCATTTTCTTGGGGAGTTTTATTTACATCAAGTTTAATTTCTATTTCTTCAAATTCTTCACTATAATAGTTAACTACAGTAACACGATTTTGCCCATTTTCAATTTGATATAAATTAGCAGTAATAAGCTCGCCATAAAGCTTATTTTTCTCTTTCTTCTCAGCATCTTTTAATATTTTAGTATGTAAGTCAAGCTTTTTAACATTTCTTTCTATATGGTTATGCAACAATTTTTTTATGTCAGCAGTTTTTTGTCCAACCTTATTTAAGGTATCTTTTTTATAATAGAAAGTATCAAGCATCTCACCTATAGTATCAATTTGTATTTTTTCATAGCCATCATAAATTAGTAAATCGAAAATATAAAAGTCTTTTGGTTTTTCACCTTCGTAATAAATATAACTTTTAAACTCATTATTTTTTATTTTCAAAAAATATTTTTCAAAAGCAAAAAATACTGATTCTCCATTTCCTTTATAAAAAAGTATATCATCTTCTAAATTTTCAGAAAAAAGCATTTCAGAAGCTAAAGTAGGTGAAATACCAGTAAAACTTTGATAGATAAATTTTTGAACACTAGTTTCAGTCGTTTCATTAAAAATTCGCAAAAATTCTTCCTTAGAAACCTCAAGTGGATTTTTTTTATTATTAGGAGGTAAGACATACTGTTTTCCCGGCAAAACCTCTCTAACACTAGACTTTTCAAAGTTTACTCTTTTTATACAGTCTAATATTTTATGATTTTCATCAGTTAAAATTATATTTGAATGTTTACCCATAATTTCTATTATAAGAAACTTATTTGTCATATCTCCAAAATCGTTTAAACTTTGAATTTCGATTTTTATAATACGTTCAAAGTTCGGTTGACATATAGATAATATTTTACCACCTTGAAGATGTTTCCTTAAAAACATACAAAACATAGGTGGCTGTTGTGGGTTTTGCTTTTGGTCTAAAGTAAAATTTATACGTGGGTTTTGAGCATTTGCAGTAAGTAAAAGCTTTAAGTTTTCACCAAACCCTCGTATATTTAAGATAATTTCATCTTTTTCCGATTGATATATTTTATCTATACGACTGCCTATAAGTTTACTTTCAAAATCATTTTTAAGTGCATTTATAACAACGCCATCTAAAGCCATTAAAAACTATCCTTTCTTTTCATTTTAAAAAATATGTCAGAAATTAAAACTTCTTCTTTAAAGATATTAACAACAACTTCTTTGCTATCTTCATTAACATAAACTTTAAATATCAATTTATCGTCTAAAAAACTTTCTTTTCTAAAGCTTGCAGATAAATCTGAAACCTTGTATTCTTTATATAACTCTATAGGAATAAAATCTTCAGCGTACTGTAAATATGATATATTATTAGTATGCTTATTTGAATCTGTATTATGTCTTAAAACAGTAATTTCTTTTTCATAAACAAATTCATAATTCATAATTTTAGGTACTCTTTTATATTCAAAGTTAGAAGCATTTGCTTTTTCACCATAGTCATCAATAATTTCATCACTAGGTTTAATTATTTCTTTAGTCTTTAAATTAAGTAGTACAACTTTAACTTCACCTTCAAATATTATGTTTTGGTCTTTATCACGAGCAACAAACCCTCTATCCCCAAAAACGCCATTATATTTTATAATACCTGTAGTAAAAGTTATTTCTTCATTAAATTTTGGATATCTATGTATTTTTCCATTCCAAGTTAAATAGACCCAACCAAAATCATTATCTATATAATATTTCAAGTTATGTTTTTTTATATCCGTATCACTTATGCTAGTCTCTTGACTATAATAAAATAATTGTGGTAAAAATAAAAATCCTTCTATATCAGTTTCACAGTAATTTATTTTAAAAGTTTTTTCAAACATATTAACTCCTTATATTTTTCTTATGTACTAAATTCTAAAATCAGTTTCCATACAGCATCATATTCTTTAAGCACGCCTCTTTTTATAGAAACATCAGTTTCAAGACACCTTTCTATACTTGTATATAGTTCCTTACTTGAAAAATTTTTACATTGCTTAACATAATCTTTAATAGTAAAAGAAGGAACACCTATTCTTTTACTTATATCATTAAGCATAAGACCTTCTCCAAGTAAAACCTTTACTTGAAACAAAATCTTCATATGTCGCCCTACAAGGCTTAAAATCATAATAGGACTTTCTTTGCTTTCAATAAGCTTGTTATATGTATCAACAGCATTAAGTGGCATTTTTTCAGCCATAACATTAATTAGTGTAAATACTTTAAAATCTAAAGTTTTAGTGCAAATAGTGTCAATATCATTTATAGATATATCGCACCCTTCGCCTAAAAAACTAATAAGTTTTTCAAGCTCAATTTTTATAAGTTTTATGTCTAAGGAAACACTTTGTAAAAAGTAATTCATTGTTTTTTTTTCCATAGTAAAACTATATTCACTTAAATAGTTCATAACGAAAGCTTCTAAAGTTTTTTCATCAGCCTTATCAAGATTAATGATTGTAGCAACATTTTCCATAGCTTTGTAAGTTTTTAGATTTTTTTCAACCTTATCTTCTTGAAAAATTAAAACAGTACTTTCAGGTAAATCCTTTAAACCTTCTATAAAGTCATCACCATCTTTTCTACCCTTTACAAAAAGTTCGCTATCTTTTACAACAACAACTCTTTTTTCAGCAAAGAAAGGAGTAGTAACAAAGGCATCAACTATATCAGTAGAAGGCCTTTCTTTGCCCTTTATAACAACATAATTCATTATATCATCTTTTAGGGATAACAACTCTAAAATTTCATCAATATGTTTTTCAATTAAATATTTTTCAGCGCCATAAAAGAGATATGCATTTTTTATATCTTTTTTATTTATTTGAGTTTTTATTTTCTCTTGCATATTTGCCTCCTTTATTTTTTAAAATATTTAAAATTAAATTTAATATAAAATAAACTAAAATATAAGTTATAACAACATAAATCATAGAAAAATCTTCACTTATTATTTTAGTATTAAATTTATTTACAACTTCAACTATAAACAAAATATAGTCAATAAACTTTGAAGTTAAGCCAACAAATATTGAAACACCACTTAAAAGTGTAAATAAACCTAAAATAAATATAATAGGCACAATAAAAGCTATTGCAATATTTGACATTATAGATAAAATATTAACTTTGCCAAAAAAGTGCAAACTTAAAGGCATGCTAACAATAAAGCCGGATATAGCCAAAGTAATATACGGAACAATTTTCATTATGTTTTCATATTTATATAGTAGAGCGTCAAATATATTATTTAACAGTTTGCCATATATTATTATACCTGCCACCATAACAAAACTAAGTATAAAACTAGCAGAATATATAAACTCATTGTTGTACAAAATCATAATAATACTTGCAATAGAAAGAGTATTTAAAGAATTATTGCTACGTCCAATAACTTTTCCAAAACTAGCAATAATACACATAATTATAGCACGTAAAGTTGGTATTTTAAGTCCAGTTAAACAACCATAAAATATTAGTACAAAAGCAATGATAACAAAGTTTAAATATTTATTTTTAGAAAACTTTAATATATAGTTTAAAACCATATATAAGATACCAATATGTAACCCCGATAAAGACATAATGTGATATACTCCAATATCAATCATATCATTTTTCAGCTCACCTTCTAAGGGTTCACCTAAAACTAAAGAGTTAATGAAACTTTGATATATTTCATCAAAAACCTTACTGTTATCTAAAAGATAATTCTTAAAGTTATTAAGAATATCATAGTCGGTTATATCACCTATTATGTATGAATTTACAAAGGTAAAATCTACAACAAATAATAATATAACTATTAAAATTAAATTCAAATAAATAGCAATAGGTGTATTTTTCATTATTCAATATATTTAGTTTCTTTTGTAAGTGGTTGACTTATATCCACACTATTAAAAGGATTAGTTTTTTTACTCTCAATTAAAAACTGTACTTTATCTATATATTTTATTTCTGTTAAACTATTAACTATAGCATAAACAGATGCCACTTGTTCTGCAGGTATATTGCTGTTATTAGTAACAAAATTTGAGGAAAGGTCTATTTGACATATACCGTCAGCAGTACTAATATCTCTAAGCTTTGTATCTTTCGGAAAAACACCAGTAGCATTTTCAAGTGTAGTACCTTTTAAAAGTTCTTCAACAACAATACGTTCTTCGCTATATTCTTCATTTGTTAAAGTATCTCTTATTTCAGTATATAACATACCGGAACTATCAGCTTTTGGAAAATATAAAACTAAAGATTTATTTACAACCTTAGCAGAATTAAATTTTGGGTTTATTATAATATTTGAACGGTCAAAAACCAAGTCATCTTCAGTAAAATTATTAATAAGTTCAATATCTTCAACTTCAAATATCACACCATTTACAAAATTCAAGGAAGTCATACTCCATACTAAAGAGCTTTTCAAGATAGAAGCCTCCATAGAGGAAATTTCGTTAAACGCACTATCAAAGTTTAAATATAAAATTCCATCATCGTCAAGTTCAAAGTTAATAAGACTTACACTTTTAGGCACTACAAAAGTAAGGTTTCCCTCCTCTGTATATGTGGCAAGTAAGTTATAAAGGTCACGTATTATTTCTTCCTTTGATTTATTATAATCAACATAATGATTAGTTCTTGCTAATTCATAATTTTTGCTGTTAAATAAAAATGCACTTTCTTCTGTAAGTAGAGCATTATCGTGTTGCTCATAGTAGCTATAGGCAAAACTAAAAATAATACCTATAAAAAGAATAACAAGTAATATATAAACGATTTTTCTATTCAGCTTCATAATTACACCTCACTATTAGTTGTAACTTTAATAGGCAAACGTATTAAGAAAACAGTTCCTTCACCTATTTTAGAACTTACTCTTATAGAACCATTATGTAATAAAATAGCAGAATGGGCAATAGAAAGGCCTAACCCTGTACCACCGGTTTCACGATTTCTTGAGTCATCAACTCTGTAAAATCTCTTAAATATATTATCAAGCTCAGCCTCTTCAATACCAACGCCTGTATCTTTAACAGATATATACACAAATTGATTATCACAAGTTGCATATATCTCAATGTTGCCACCTACTGGCGTATATTTTATAGCATTTTCGATTACATTTGATACTGCCGAAAACATTTTAAGTCTATCTATTTCAATTTCAACAGTCGTTTCCAAATTTGAAATGATTTCAATTTCTTTTCTATCAGCTAAAGCTTTTAAACTTTTAATTACATTTTCTAAAAAAACATCAACTTGCACTTTTTGAAAATCAACTTTCACATCAGCATGATCAAGTCTTACTAAAACAAGTAAATCATTTATTATTTCTGTCATACGGTCAACTTCAGAAATAATATCCCCTAAAAACTCATCATAAGTTTCTTTATCCATATTTTCCATATGTAAAGTACTTTCACCTAAAACTTTTATTGCCGAAAGTGGTGTTTTTAGTTCATGGGAAACATTTGAAACAAACTGGTCTTTAGTTCTTTCCATAGCCTCAATTTTTTCAGCCATACTATTAAAAGCTATACCAAGTTCTGAAAACTCATCACTACTATTAACTTTAAATCGTTTATCTAAATGACCATCACTCATATCTTCGATAACACGTAACATATTTTTAATCGGTCTAACAAACCAACTAGATACAGCACTAGCTACAAGCAAAGCCAAAGCAACTAAAAACACAACAATAAGAAAGTTTTCCCCTTGTAGTTCTTCTAAAAAAGTAAACAAATCACTTACGTCATCAACAACTAAAATAGCACCACGAATGTCAAAGTTATCATTTACGATAGATACTGCTGAATATATTATTTGACTTGATTTTTTAACATTTGCATTATCTTCACCATTAAGAGCTAAATTAAGCTCGGCAAAGTTATAATATCTACCATCAGATATTTGATTAGTATCAGCAATACAATAGCCGTCATAGTCAAAGACTAACACACGAAAAGAGCCCTCCTTCGCTTTTGAATCGAGCATCTTATTCATATTTGTAATAGCATCGGTATCTCCCTCATGATATCTTGTAATATATCTTTCAGAAGACATTAAACTTGAAATTGTATTTGTTTGATTAAGGTATAAAGTTTCTCTTTCCTTAATAAAATTTTTTTCTACAACACTTAAAACTATTTTTGAATAGCAAAAACTTAGTGCTAGAACAGTAACAAGAAAAAGTAAAAAAACTTTTGTTCTTAGGTTATATGAAAAAAACTTTTTAGGGAAAAAAATTCTAATATCCTTCATAGACTCATCATTATTGTTTTTTTTACTTTTTAAAATAATAACCTACTCCCCACTTTGTATAAATATATTGAGGACTACTTGGATTTTTTTCAATTTTTTCACGTAGTCTTCTTACGTGAACATCAACAGTCCTAACATCATCAGGATTATTTTTTTTATCCCAAATTTCTTCAAGTAGTTGTTCACGTGAATATACCTTGTCCAAATTTTTCATCATAAGTAAAAGTATATCAAACTCTTTTAATGTTAAATTAACCTCTATTTCATCAATATATACTCTTTTCGAGTTAATAGAAAGTTTTAAACCACGCACTTCTAAAATATCTTTTGAAGTTCTAATAACAGGTATTTTAGCTGTTCCATGAGAATATCTACGTAAAATAGCTTTTATTCTTGCCTTAAGCTCTAAAATATTAAAAGGTTTAGTTAAATAGTCATCTGCACCATATTCCAAACCCATAATCTTATCCATATCACTATCTTTTGCAGTAAGCATAATAATAGGAACGCTTGATGTTTCACGTATTATTTGACAAACTTCAAGACCTGTTTTTTTTGGTAACATTAAATCTAAAATTATAATATCGTAATGTTTTTCGTTAAATTTTTCAAGAGCTTCTTCTCCATCAGAAGCAGTATCAACTTCCATTTGTTCTTGTTCTAAACTAAATTTAATACCTTTTACAATTAATTTTTCATCATCAACAACTAAAACTTTCAAAACAAACCTCTTTCTAAATACTATACTATTTTAATAAAATTATTTTTTAAGTATATAATAATAAACAACATTATGATATTTTATTCAAGTATTGTTTTTATTAAAATTTTATTGTATACTTTAAATAGTGAATTTTTTATCTTATTATAAGTTACTTTTATCGTTATAAGGAGTTTATTTATGTTCAAACCCATTAAGCAACTTTTACTTATTACTTTTATATTATTATACACTACTTTTTCAAATTTTTCTATTGTTTTTGGAAAAGATTCTATATATTCTTCCTACGATTTGGGTTTCCCAACAGTATCAAATAATATTGTAATATTAGACAAAAACTCAAAAGTTCTTTTATATGAAAAAAACGGCTTTCAAAAAATATATCCAGCAAGTACAACAAAAATTATGACAGCTTTGCTATTACTTGAAAATACTGAGAACTTAGATACAGAAATAATATATTTTACAAGTGAGGCACTTGATAACCTAGAAGTAGATGCCTCAACAGCAGGAATGAACGTAGGCGATAGTTTAAGTGCAAAAGATTGTCTATATGCTTTATTATTACCTTCAGCAAACGAAGTTGCAAATGCTATAGCCTTGCATTTATCAGACTCCATCGAAGATTTTGGAATAAAGATGACTACAAGAGCAAAGGAACTAGGTTGCGAAAACACAAATTTTACGAACCCAAGTGGACTCCATAACGATAACCACTATACAACAGCTTATGATATAGCTTTAATTATGGCTGAAATATCAAATTATGATGATTTTATTGATATTTCAAAAACAGAAGTTTACGATATTCCACCTACTGAAACAGAAGAAAAAGTTCGTACAATAAATAACTCAAATAAACTTATAACAACATCTTCTGCATTTTATGATGAAACTGTTGAAGCATCTAAAACAGGTTATACAAGTAAGGCAGAATATACATTAGTAACTTATGGTGAAGAAGAAAAAAAAGAAATAATTGTATCAACTATGTATTCTACAAATTATGATAGATTTGAAGATACAAGTAATTTACTAAAATTTGCCTATTCAAATTATATAAATATAACTTTAGATTCCATAGTCGAACCAATATTTTTTGATAATCTTTCAAAAAAAATGTTTGCAGAAATAAAAATTGATGATATAACTTTAAATTTGCCAAACAAACTTACAAAAAATATGTTGACTTTTACTACAACAATGGATACAAATCTTGTATCTCCTATACATAGAGGTGATACAATAGGTAAAATAGAAACCTATTATGGTGACATTTTATTAGACAGTAGCGACATTATATCTAAAGAAGATATAACCAACTTCCAAAACACAGACTACTCCTACGGCTTAAATGACTTAAATTATTTAAACCAAAATAGTTTTACATCTATATTGATATATCTTTTAATTATATTATTAATAGTCTTTTTACTTATATTTATATTTTTTATTTACAAATATAAAGTTACTAAACACAATAAATATAAATACAAATTACCAAAAAATAGCAATAAAAAGGACAATAAATAAGCATATTTATTGTCCTTTTCTATATGGATTCATTACAAAATATAGAAAAATCCATTTTCATCTCAGAATTTTCACTACGTGAAAAGGACTTATTTGCCATTGTTCCTTGGGTTATTTACAAAACAATGGCTTTGCGTCTTTTGATAAAAACTGTGGAAATGGCGTCTTTTTTCCATTTTATCCCTTGTGAGGGTGCTGATAAAGGATAGAAAAAAATTATTCACTTAAGGCAACCTCTAAAAACCCCATTATTTTTAATTTTCTATAAATTTTCAAAATTTCTGCGTCAGCTTCTCCTAGCGAGGGTGCTGATAAAGGATAGAAAAAAATATTACTGCACAAAAATTACGCT
>JBKECM010000096.1:0-12744 GCA_047974615.1 Lachnospirales bacterium | reverse complement strand
TTATTTGATTTTTTCAGCACCCTCTCTCCTAGCAGAAACACGCTGTTATGCGTTGTCGAAGCTTTCTTGAACTATTTAAAATTTAAAAGAAAATTAAATCAAGCGAGTTTTTAGAGGTCACCATAATATAAATAATAGTCTATGTCAAAATCTTCTTTATATTACTATCACATTTTAATGACATAGTAATAATATTATTATTGTTTTTTCTTTATTATATACATCAATATAGTTTTTTTATTGAAAACTATATAATATTTTGTTATAATCTATTTATTAAAAAGAATAATAATTTTTCTTAAATGAGTTACAATATAATTAAATACTAAATAATATGGAGGTTTTTATGAAAAAATATATTTTTTCTGCAATTATCGTAGGTATAATAATTACAAACTACAGTATAAAAGAAAGTAAAGCAGTAACAGCAACACCGGGAACAGCAGCAGATCCAGTTGTTACAAAAAGTTATGTTGATGAGCAAATTGCTATCGCTATAGCAAATGCAGGTAGTACAACTTCAAACAATACAAGTACAGGCATAACTACTACAACGCCACAACTTACACAAGCTCAAATTGATGAGATAACAGCAAGTATATATGCAGATGTTTTAGAGCAAACATCTGATATTACGCCTTTACACGTACCAGTACAAGCTTTTAAAGGTCAAACTATCTTAGGTGCACAAGGAACAGAAATAATTTTACGTTCAGGAGAGTGTATAATATATTCTGTAGCAGAAAACGGCGTAACAAACTTAACGAATGGTTTAAACTTAAATGCTGGAGATTCAGTTGCACTTGACAACTTGCTTATAGTTCCACGTCAAGATGGACGAGGTGTTACTGTTACAACTGATGAATGTTGGTTTATGATTAGAGGGGAATACGAAATAATTGGATAAGATTTTAGAAAAAGATAAAACCACAATTTTAAATGTAAATTTTAACACATATACTATGGAAGAAAGTGTTAATAAAGCTTTAATGTTTCTAGAAGAGAACTGTAGTCATATGGTAGTAACACCAAACCCGGAAATGGTTTTAGTTGCAAATGAAGATAAAGAATTTCTTGATATTTTAAATAAAGCAAGTTTATGTATACCCGACGGTATAGGTGTTGTTTATGCTTCAAAACTGAATAAAATAAAAATAACTGAACGTGTAGGTGGTTGTGACTTTACCCAAAATATTTTATCTAAAGCTAAAGATAAAACTATATATATTTTAGGTGCCGGAGAAAACATAGCTCAAATGGCTATGGATAACATAAACTCGAAATATAAAAACGTAAAAGTTATAGGTGTACATAATGGTTATTTTGACAAAACAGAAGAAAAAGCAATAGTAGAAGAAATTACTGCTTTAAAACCAGATATTTTGCTTGTTGGCTTAGGTATGGCAAAACAGGAAAAATGGATTTACAATCATATGGATATGCCCGTTAAACTTTCCATCGGTGTAGGTGGTACTATCGATGTATTAGCAAATCATGTAAGAAGAGCACCCGATATTTTTATAAAACTTAATCTTGAATGGTTATATAGAGCTTTAAAACAGCCTAAAAGATTTTTAAGACTTTTAAAGTTACCACTTTTTGTTATAAAAGTTATTGTTGATAAATTTCATTAATTTTTGGGGGTTATATGAAAAAAATTAAACTTAGTCAAATTTTTTATTATGCACTTGGTTCTTTTTGCATAGCTTTTGCACTTCACGCTTTCCATAGTCCAAATAACATTGTAACAGGTGGTGTTTCTGGTCTAGGTATCATCTTAAAAAGTTTATCGGAAACATATACAAACTTTTCTATACCATTATGGGTTACAAATACAGTAGTAAACGCTCCACTACTGCTTATATCTTATAGGATACGAGGCAAAGACATCTTAATACGTTCAGCAATAGTGGTTGGTTTTTTAAGCATCTTTCTTTGGGTCTTAGAATTTTTCTATTTTGAACCTATGGATCTTTTAATATCAGCTATAGGTGGTGCTGTAATTATGGGTGCAGGCTTAGGCTTAATCTTTAAAAACAACGCAACAAGTGGTGGAACTGACTTACTTTCTGCTGTAATAACGAAAATTTTCCCACAGTTTACAATATCAAAAGTTTTATTTTTTATAGACGCATCTATTGTTGTATTAGGATTTTTAGTTTTTGGTGTAGAAAAAGGACTATATGGTATTTGTGCGATTTTTGTATGTACAAAAACAATAGACTACGTACTTGTAGGTGGAGATATAGCAAAATCTGCCATAATCATAACTGAAAAACCTGATGAAGTTTCAAAGCATATACTTGAAAAACTTGATAGAGGTGTTACAGCTTTATATGGCAAAGGTATGTATACTCAAAAAGATAGATTGATTTTATATTGTGTAGTAAAAAAGAAACAGATTATTGCATTAAAACAAGCAATAAGAGAAATAGACAAAAATGCCTTTATATCTATTGGCGAAGTTCACGAGGTTGAAGGTGAAGGCTTTGCACAATATGATGAAAACACCCTTTAAAATATATGCACTTTTTTGTTAGAGAAGTATTTTAAATAAAAATTGCTATATTTAACAAACCAAATATAGTACAAAGTAATAAATTTAATCACATAACTTTCTAACTTTGTATTATTTTACAAATAAGGCGAGTAAAAGTAATTCGTTTTTTATAGGCAATATATTATAACCAAATATTTTATGCATTTACATTAAAAATGTAGTATAATACAATAAATCAAAAACAGTTAAAACAATTTTTTGAACAATATGATTAAAAAACCCCCACATAAAATGAGGGTTTTTTTATTGTTAATATAAATTAGACAAATATTTTATTATTTAACTTTTAAAATGTAGTACAAAAGTTTTTTATACTTTTTTTAATGTACAATTAGGCTAATTATTGTATATTATTATTGTATATAAAATCAATGGAATTTTTTTCATAAATGATTTATTATAAAGTCAAAGAAAAATACTAGGAGGCATCAAATGGCAGGTTTATCCCTTAAAAATATTAAAAAAGAGTACGACAATGGTTTCGTAGCAGTAAAAGATTTTAATTTAGAAATAGAAGATAAGGAATTTATTATTTTCGTAGGTCCATCTGGTTGTGGTAAATCTACAACTTTACGTATGATAGCAGGTCTTGAAGAAATATCTGACGGTGAATTATTTATAGGTGAAAATCTTATGAATGATATAGCACCAAAAGATCGTGACATAGCAATGGTATTCCAAAACTATGCATTATATCCACATATGACTGTATACGATAATATGGCATTCGGTCTTAAGTTACGTAAAACACCAAAGGACGAAATAGATAAACGTGTACAAGAAGCAGCCAAAATTCTTGACATAGCACATTTACTTGATAGAAAACCTAAAGCTTTATCTGGAGGACAACGTCAACGTGTAGCTATGGGACGTGCTATAGTTCGTGAACCAAAAGTTTTCCTTATGGACGAACCATTATCAAACCTTGATGCAAAACTACGTGTACAAATGCGTACAGAGATTGCAAAACTTCATAACAAACTACAAACTACATTTATATATGTTACTCATGACCAAACAGAGGCCATGACTTTAGGTACAAGAATAGTTGTTTTAAAAGATGGTTATATACAACAAGTAGACTCACCTCAAAACTTGTATCACAAGCCACAAAATCTTTTTGTAGCAGGCTTTATCGGTTCACCACAAATGAACTTTATAGACTGTACTGTAGCAGAAAAAGACCAAGGATTAACTCTTAATTTTGGAGAATACTCTATAGATGTACCAGAAAACAAAGTTGCAGCTATACGCGAAGGTGGATATATTGGTAAAGAAGTTATTATGGGTATTAGACCTGAAAACCTACATGACGAGCCAGCTTTTATAACTAACGCAAAAGCAACTATTGATGCAAAAGTAGAAGTAACAGAGATGTTAGGTGCTGAAGTTTTCTTATACTTAACAGTTAATGGAACAAGCTTTACAGCTCGTGTTGAACCTCGTTCAACAGCAAAAAGTGGTGATGTTATTAAGCTTGGTTTAGATGTTAACCGTATCCACATTTTTGATAAAGAAACTGAACAAGTTATAACAAACTAAATAAATAAAAAAACTAACATTCTTTTTAAATGTTAGTTTTTTTTATTTTAAAAATTAACTTTTACAAACTTATTCCCCTTAAAAGATTTTTAACTTCAAAATACTTATCCCCATTATCAAGGATAATTTTTTCATCACAAAGTTCAATTACTTTTAATAAAATATCACCCTTTATCCCAGTGTTTGAAGGTTCAACACTTAAAGCAAAAGCTTTATTTTCTGAAATCATAATAGAAAAAATAAACTTTTCATTTTCATAAGAATTAAAGTGATTTCTAATTTCAAATACAGTATTTTTCGTAATATGTATGTTTTCAATGCGACTTTTAGAACCACGACCAAAACTATGATATATAGTTCCAGTTAAGTCTAAATCAAAGGAAATCGTAGTTCTATTTTGATACTCAGTAATAATAGCACTTTCTAAAAAAGATGCCACCTCTTTACTTAAAAGCTTTTCTTTTTCATCTATACAATCTATTATTTCTTTATCTTTTAAGAACTTTTTCTCAATCTTTGAAATATATCCTTGTGGGTCAATACTTGACATAGGTACAAGAGTTTCATCTAACTTAGACAGCTCCTCACAAAGTAAAGATTTTTCGTCATAAAAGTATTTTAAAAATTTTGTATTTAAACGAGCAAATGTGAGCTTATGATTTATAGAATTCATTTTATATATCCTTTCAAGTAGTTTATCTAAGTTTAACATATTTTTATTTTTTTTACAAGAAATTATATTGCAAATAGTATTAATAAATATAATTCGTTAAAAAAAATGATAGTTTCTAATAATGGCAAAATTAAGCTTTAAGGCGTACTAAAGATACGCTAAAAGATTATTTTTTTGAGAATCATAAAAAAATAAATTTTTAAACGTTGTCATTACCTATTAATAAAAGTTTTTTCGTTTAATAATAAATATTTAACTAAAAAATAATCAAAAAAAACATTTTAAATAGCTCTTTTGTATAAAAAACACCTTAATAAACTGTAAAAATATGCCATTAGATGTATTGCTTTTACAAAAAACCTAGTATTAAAATGTAAAAAATGCACATTGACGTAAAGCTCAACAAATGATATAATGAAGAAAAAAATATGGAGGTCTTAATAATGGTTTTATTTTTATTAGGAGTATGTGTACTAGTTGTTGGTTACTTAGTATACGGAGCTTTCGTTGAGCGTCTTTTTGGACCTGACGACAGACAAACACCTGCTTACAGAATGGAAGATGGTGTAGACTACATACCTATGGGCATTGCTCAAAATGCTCTTGTTCAGTTGCTTAATATAGCAGGTACAGGTCCAATTTTTGGTCCGATTGCTGGTATGTTATGGGGACCTATCGCATTTATTATCATACCTATAGGTAATATATTTGCAGGTTCTGTACATGACTATTTAGCAGGTATGCTATGTGTGCGTGAAAATGGTGCACAAATCCCTACAGTAGTAAAAAAATATCTTGGTAACTTTACATTTCAAGCTTTTAACCTTTTACTGTTAGTTTTACTTATACTTGTAGGTGCAGTTTTCGTAACTATTCCTGGTAACATTATTTTATTTGACTTTTTTGATATGGCATCTGTTACAGCTGATCAATTTTTCCAAGCTCCAGCTGCAATAGTTTTTGGTGCAATCTTTGTTTACTATGTAATCGCAACACTTTTACCTATAGATAAGGTTATCGGTAAGATTTATCCTTTCTTTGGTGCAGCTTTAATTTTAGGTTCACTTGGTGTATTTGTAGGATTTTTTGTAAAAGATGGTTGGTTAGAAGCGTTAAATGAGTTTAACCAACTTTCTAACATATCTTTAAGTGGTCACCCATCTGGATTACCTTTATTCCCATTATTCTTTACAACAGTTGCATGTGGTATCATTTCTGGTTTCCACGCATCTCAATCTCCTCTTATAGCTAAAACTATAAGACATGAAAAAGAAGGTAGAATAATATTCTACGGTATGATGGTTTTAGAAGGTTTCATCGCTTTAATATGGGCTGGTGGTGGAGTTATAGCTCGTAACGTTCTTGAAGTTCAAGGCGATGCTACAGCTATGGTTGTTGCTGTATCACGTGCTGCTTTACCTGGTTTCTTAGGTACTATCGCTGTTATATCTCTTATTATTTTACCTTTAACATCTGGAGATACAGCACTTAGAGGTGCAAGACTTGCAATCGCTGAGTACCTTAATATGGAACAAAAAAGTATGAGCAAAAGACTTTTAATAGCAATACCTTTATTTATCGTAACTTTTGCTATTGTAATCTGGAGTAAATTTGATGCTAACGGCTTCAATGCTCTTTGGAGATACTTCGCTTGGGCTAACCAAACTATTGGAGTTTTCGTATTATTTGCTATTTCTGTATACTTATTTGCTAAGTTTAGAGAAAAGAAAACTTATCTTATATCTTTAATACCAGCAAGTTTCTACAGTGTTGTTGTATTATCTTACCTTTTCGGTGGCAATGCTACACGTGAGTCTACAGGTGCACTTAACCCATCTGCAGAAATCGGCTTTATGCTTGGTTATACAGGTATAAATGCATTTATTACTTTCGGTCTTGCTATTGCTATTACAATATTCTTTATCTTTAGCTTCTTTAAAAGAGGTAATAAAATAGCTAACGATCCTAACTTTAAAATAAGCTAATGCAATATATATATGTTTTATTTCTTTTAATATCTTTATCATATTTTGTACAGTGTTTGCTTTCGGGATATGTGTATAAGACTACTATGTATCGCATTAGAAGTTTTAGAGTTATATATAAAGAAGATATGTATTATAAAAGAGCCTTACTTTTAATTGGCATTTTCATAATACTACTAATTGTAAGTCTACTATTTAAAGTGTATTTTATGTTGATTTTAACTTTACCTTGTATGTTTTTCGCCTTTGGGTTTTTGAAAAAATTTTATATCAATTTGATTTTAACAGATGACACATTTTTATATAACGGCTCAGCCACAGTAAAGATGGACGCTGTAAAAGAAGTTTTTATAGAAGAAGGTAGTAACCTAGAAAAAAAATATAAAGTACCTTTTAAAGGTATGGAAAAATATAAAAAAGGCAAATACATAGTTTTCAAACTTTCGTCTGGTAACTATGTCCTAGTTAAAAATTATGATGAAAAATATTTTGAGCATATACAAAAGTTTTTTAAAGTAAACTAAAAAAATCCTCCCTAATCGGAGGATTTTCTATTTTCTAAAAATTATTCGAGTTTCAATACAATTATGACCTTTGATTTTTTCTGTAATTTATCAGCACCTTACTATGCATCATAAATATTGGTATAATTACATTTTACAGTGGTTTCATATTATTATTTTTATTTAAATTTTATCATAAGAACCACATATTTCAATTTTCTTTTTTACTAATTCCATAACTGCTTTTCGTGATTCTTTCATATAAATTTTTGGGTCAATTACACTATCATCTTGTAATATTTGACGTGCCCCCATAGAAGCGGCATTTCTTAGTTCAGTTGCAAAATTCACTTTACACATACCACGCTTTATACTTTCGATAATCATTTCATCTGGTACACCAGTACCTCCATGTAGTACTAAAGGAATAGAAACAATTTCTGCAATATTACTTATACGCTCAAAGTCAATTTTGGGTTCACTTTTATAAAATCCATGGGCAGTGCCAATAGCAATAGCTAATGAGTCTACACCGGTAGCTTTAACAAACTCATAAGCCTCTTTTGGATCAGTTAAATTTGCATCACCATCTTTAACAAAAGTATTATCTTCTTTTCCACCTACTCGCCCCAGTTCAGCTTCAACTGGAATATTAACACATTTTGCGAGTTTTACTATTTCTTTTGTAATGTTTACATTTTTTTCAAAATCATATTTTGAACCATCTATCATTACAGATGTATATCCACTGCTTATTGCAGAAACTAAAGTTTCATATTTCTCACCATGGTCAATATGTAAAGCAATAGGAATATTATATTCTTTTGCTGCTGCCTTTACCATACCAGCATACATATCTACACTTGCAAAACGTACTGTTGACTCTGTAGTTTGAATAATGACAGGAGATTTCATCTCTTTAACTGCTTCTGCAACAGCAAGTACCATTTCCATATTTTCTACATTAAAAGCAGGTACAGCATATTTACCTTTTTGAGCCTTTAAAAGCATTTCATAACTAGATATAAGCTCCACAAAATCACCTATTTTCTTTCTACTAAAAATTTTTCAACATCTTCTAAAGAAGGACAGCCTTGTATTCCACCTACATTTTGAACGCAAATAGAACCACAAGCCGAAGCATATGCCATACACTCCTCTATTGATTTTTTATTTAAAAACCCATATATATATCCAGCATTAAAGGAATCCCCAGCACCCGTTGTATCAACGACCTCTTGAACGTTAAAAGCATTACCTATGTATTCTTGTTTATTTTCAACTACTATACAGCCTTTTGCTCCCATTTTAACAACTAAAGTATGCACATATTTTGATATTTTATTTATAGCACTTGTAATATCTTTTGTCTTTGCTATATTTATAGCTTCGTTTTCGTTTGGAAAAAAAATATCCGTATATTTAAGAACCTCAAATATTTCATAGTCCCAACAGTTTGTTTCGTCCCAGCCAGAATCTAAAGAAGTTGTTATACCTCTTTCCTTTGCAAACTTAAATAACTTAACTAAATCTGATCTTAGTCCACTTTGTAAAAAAAATGAGCCTATATGAATATGTTTTGCTTTTTCTATTATAGAAAAATCTATATCCTGTACAGTTAATTTATCAATAGAGCCTAAGGCTGTAACTAAGGCTCTATCGTTGTTATAACCCAAAGCAACAGTGATACCTGTATCAATATTTTTATCTATAATAATATTCGAGGTATGGATTCCCTTTTCTTTTAAACTATCTATACATTTTGTTCCAAAATCATCATTGCCCACTTTTCCTAAAAAAGAGGTTTTTAAACCAAGCTTTGAAACACCGCACCCAAAAATTGCAGTAGAACTACCTAAAGTTAAAAAACTATTTTTCGCAATAATTTCTGTATCAACTTTAGGCATTTGTTTTAAACCAGTAAGAATTAAATCAACATTTAATTCCCCAATACACAAAACATCAAAATGTTCCATTTTTTACCTCTTATAAATCATATATAGTTACACCAGCAACAACTCTATTTAAAGCACCTGAAGGGAAAGGATTATCACTTGTGATACCCATAAAAACAGAATGTTGCAAAGCAATAATTTGACAAATAGGTAAATAAAATAAATTTAATAAACCATTATCTATGTGTCTATCTGATGACGCAAAATAGTAAATATCTGAAAACTTTTCATACTCTTTTTCATATACATCTGAAATAACAACTAATTTTTTGCTTTCGCCTAAATGTAATTCTTTTATCATATCTAAATCATATTTTTTTGTATATTCATTATTTGATGCAAGAAACACAACTATTGTATCCTTATCTACTTGACACTTTGGACCATGTCTAAAGCCTAAAGGAGAGTTATAAAAAGATGCAACTTTCCCAGCAGTTAACTCAGTATTTTTTAGAGAAGCCTCTTTTGCCAACCCCTCTAAATTACCAGCACCTAAAACTACAAAACGATTATAGTCTAACTTGCTTATATCCCATAAATTTTCTGTTTTATTATTCATAAAGCCTTCAACAATATTAGAAATTTCCACTATCTTATCTCTTAGTTCCTCATCTTTTGCAAAAATGATATAAGATGCAAGAGTCATACCACTTTGACTACTAGTCATAGCAAATGCTAAATCATTTAACATATCAAACTGAAGGTTAAGAACATTTTTACCTGATATATTAGCTAATGCACCTTTACTGTTACAAGTAATAATAATATGACTTATTTCTTTAACAAAAGTATTTGCAATATTTATACAAGCTACACTTTCAGGGCTATTTCCAGAACGACCAAAAGAAACGAGAACAGTTTTTTCATCAAATAGATATTGCTTAGGACAAGCAACTATGTCTGTAGTATGAAAAGAATAAACATTACTGTAGCCTAAACTTCTAAGCACTGGTACCATATAGTCACCGATAAATCCTGAACTACCAGCACCCGTAAAAATTATTTTATCATTATAGTTAATTGTGTCCATCATCTTCGTTACAGTGTCTTTAATATTATTTATATTATCATAAATTTCGACCCAAACTTTTGGTTGACGTATTATTTCCAAAGCAGTGATTTCTGCTTTTTGATTTTTTAAAATTTCATTGTTTAATCCTATCATAGTAATTCCTCTCGCTTATAAAAGATTTGTATACAAAACTAAAACTGTTTTTTTACCCAAACACTCATATTATTTTCCCCACGATTTGCCCAAGCAAAGTATGGTATAGCTACAAACTCAACTTCTTTATAGTCTGTAGAAAAAGGTTTATATAAAGTATTATCCCAGCTTTCAAGGTTTCTAACAAACCCTTTACCTATAATAGCTTTAACTTCAAAATCGTAAATAATTACATTTTTCGTAACGAAATTTTTAAAGTCTTTGCTTAAAGTTACATCAAAAATATTTATATCTTTATTATCAACACCTTCTAAACAATATACAATAGGTCCACGTTTAAGTGCAACTTTACCTGCATCATTTACAATATAAGGGTGACTTTCCATCTCGATAATGTCCATAGGTAAATCAAGTATTATTTCGTTACTATTTGACCATACCTCTTTTAAATATACATAACCCTTTTCATTTAATATTTCAATTTTCTTGCCATTACAAATTATACTAGGATTAGTACACCAAGAAGGTATACGAATAGCAACTTCCATATCTATAACACTTTCCATAGTTAAGGATATAGCAATACTGCTTTCCCATGGATAATTAGTTTTTTGTTCTACTTGAACTTTCTTCCCACCTATTTCTGTAATAGTTGAACTTTGGGAATATTGATGTATAAAAAGCTTATTGTTCATAGTTGAATAAAAATATTGACCTATAGCAGCAATAAATCTATAAATATTAGGAGGACAACAAGAACATTCAAAAACCTTTAGTCTTTCATTTGCAGGTAGCAAAGGTGTAGCGTGAATACCCTCAAAAAACTTATTCATATCAGGACGACTTCTCATAGCATTATCATAGAAAAAAGCAGCCCCATCAATAGATAAACCAACTAAAGCACCGTTATACATTTGATGTTCAATCATATCGGCATATTTACCATCTTGTTCAAGTTGTAACATTCTTTGGGAAAAATTTGCCATAGCTACAGAAGCACAAGTTTCAGCATATGAATAGTCATTTGGTAAGATATACTCCATACCAACAGCCTCACCGAAACGTTCAGCACTTACGCCACCTGTAACATACATTTTACGATTAACAGAGTCATTCCAAAGACGTTTACAAGCTTCAAACAGCTCATTATCGTCATAGTTTATAGCAATATCAGCCATAGCAGTGCAGAAATACATTGCACGAACTGCATGACCCAATACAGAAGGTAGCTCTTTAGCCAAAGCATTATCTTGTGCATAGGTATCATTATATAGTAATTGATTGCTTAAAGGAGGATTTGCAGGATACTCTCCATTTTTAACAGAAAACACCTTATCTCTTGGATCTGTACCTCTCATATTTACAAAAAACTTTGATAATTCAAGATATCTTCTTTCTTTTGAGGCTTCACTTAATCTAACTAAAGCAAGTTCTATTTCCTGATGACCCGGAGTAGTATACGTTGCAGATTTATCAATAACGAAAACTTTTTCTATATAGTCAGCAAATTTACACATAATTTTTATAAATCTATCACTACCTGTAGAATAATAATGTGCTACAGAAGCCTCCATAAAATGCCCAGCAGTATATAACTCATGAGCCGTACGGTCTTTAAATATTTTTTCAGGATACAAAGTAAGAAAAGCAGAGTTAAAATAGCCATCTTCATTTTGACCCTTTTCAATATAGCCGATTATTTCATTTAATTTATTTTCAAGTACATCATCTTTGTGATAATTTAAAATATATGCAGTACCTTCCAGCCACTTTGCTATATCAGAATCCCAAAATTCATGAGGTTTGTTTGGCATACCTTCTTTCCATTCAAGCTTCATAGCATTAATTCTACCTGTTTCGTAAAATCTATCATAAATTGCATTTGACGTAGAAGTGGCTACTGTATTTTGCCATTTTTTCCAGAAACCATCTTTCACTTCTATATTTTTCCATAATGGGAAAACCATATTATTCATAAATTTCTCCTTTTTCACACTACATTTTAATGAGCAATATTGAATTTAATTTTTCGCCTATAAAAATAGAAGTGAAATTTCACTAAAATCTATATTTTCTTAACTACACTAAAAATACACAGTTTTGTGACAATTTCACTTCTATAGAGGGTGCTGATAAATGATAGAAAAAAATATTACTGCACAAAAATTACGCTCGACTTGATGATTTGCTTTGCAAATCATCTTGCATGTCGCATAAAATTAGCACTCTTTCCTTCGAAGGTGCTGTCAAAGGTTAGAAAAAAATTATATTACACAAAAATTAACGTTCGTATTGAATAAAATACACGCTCATTCTTCGCTGATTTTATTCCAACTCACTATTTTTGTTTACGCTTTCGCT
>JBKECM010000073.1:0-2650 GCA_047974615.1 Lachnospirales bacterium | reverse complement strand
GACTTAGTTAATCAAAGAGTTTCGCCTATTGAAGATAAAGAAATAAGTGACTTTTTAAAAAATGAAAAGTTAGACTTAGTTGCAACTAATGATAATAAGGATTTGTTTAAAAATTGTGATTATGTCATAATAGCCACTCCAACAGATTATAACGTAGAAACAAACTATTTTGACACTTCAAGTATTGAAGAAACTTTAAAAATTGTTATTGAACAAAATAGAGAGGCTGTTTGTATCATAAAATCAACAATTCCTATCGGTTACGTTGAAAGTATTAAGTCAAAATTAAATTTTGATAATATTATTTTTAGTCCTGAATTTTTAAGAGAGGGTAGAGCTTTGCAGGACAACCTCTATCCTAGTAGAATGATTTTTGGAGAAAAATCTGAAAGAGCTGAAAATATTGCGAATATGTATAAAGAATGTGTAAAAAAAGAAAGTGTTACAACTTTATTTATGAATTCAACAGAAGCCGAAAGTGTTAAACTTTTTGCTAATACATATTTAGCTATGCGTGTTTCATATTTCAATGAGCTTGACACTTTTGCTGAAAAAATGGGTCTTGATACAAAGTCTATTATTGAGGGTGTTAGTTTAGATGATAGAATAGGACAACACTATAATAATCCGTCCTTTGGTTATGGTGGATATTGTTTACCTAAAGATACTAAACAATTATTAGCAAATTTTAAAGATATACCAAATAGCTTAATGGAAGGTATTTGCGATTCTAACGATATACGCAAAAAGCATATTGCAGATAGAATACTTGAAAATAATCCTAAAATTGTTGGGATTTTCAGGCTTACAATGAAAAAAGGTTCTGATAACTTTAGAGCTTCTGCTATACAAGATGTAATAAAACATATTAGAAATGCTGGTGTAAGAGTAGTAATTTTTGAACCAACTTTAAAAGTTGATGTATTTGAAGAATTAGAAGTAGTAAAAAGTTATGAAGAATTTTCTACTATGTCTGATGTAATTGTAGCTAATAGATGGGACAATCTTCTTGAGAATGTAAAAAATAAAATTTACACAAGAGATATATTTATGAGAGATTAACTAATTGTTAAGCTAAAGGTATAAAATGAGAGAAAATTTATTTAAAGAGTCATTAAAATATGTTTTTGAAGAACACAAAAATAATTTTAATAATCTATTGAAATTGTCAAAAGAAAATATGCAACAGCAGACTCTAAGAACTTCTTTAGGGTTGGGTTGGGTAGTTTTCCGTGACTTGATTTACTACATTGTGTTTATTCTTTTTAGACTTTTAATGTCAGGCTCAGGAACTGTTGAGGGTATGAATTTTATTCTTTTTCTACTTCTTGGACTTGTCCCATGGAATTTTATGGGTGAATGTATAAATGGGGGAGTAACGGCTATTAAGAGAAATAAACAAATTTTAGCGAGTATTAAATTTCCTATTGTTATTTTACCCACTGTTGAGGTACTTGCAATATTTATTAAAAGGCTTTTCACTTTGTTAATTCTATTAATATCTATTATTTACTTTGGAGATATAAAAAATATAACTTTGTGGATGTTAATGTATTATTTTATTTGTATGTTTGTAATTATGGCTATTTGGAATCTGATTTTTTCCTCATTAGTTGCAATTTCTAATGATTTTGAGCAATTATATAGAGCTATTACAAACGTTTTATTTTATTCAATGCCAATTATTTGGTCATTTGAAACATTAGGTAACAATGTAGGTGTTATAAGACTTTTTAAGTTAAATCCCTTTGTATATATAATTGAAGGCTTTAGAAATGCTTGTGTTACAGGAAAGTTACCAGATTTACAATATACAATATATTTTTGGGTTTTAAGTTTTGTATTACTTGTTATAGGTTCAGTATTACAATATAAACTTAGACGTCATTATATAGATTTAATTTAGTGAGGTAACATTATGGAAAATAAAAAAGTTATTGAATGTGTTAACCTTGAGAAAAAATATTTTTTGTTCGATAAAGATTATAAAATAATTCCTTGGCTATTTACTAAAAAAGGTTGTAGTAAGGAGATAATCCCACTTACTGACATAAATTTAACCGTAAATAAAGGAGATGTAATAGGCTTTGTTGGTAAAAATGGTGCTGGGAAATCCACATTAATGAAAATTATTGCAGGAATAACAATGCATACTGGAGGCAGTTTATCTGTACAAGGTAAAGTAAACTCTTTAATAAATTTAGGTGCAGGGTTTAACCCAAAGTATACTGGTCGTCAAAATATATATTACAAAGGTTTACTTATGGGTATGAGTAAAGAAGACGTTGATTTGATTATAGAAGATATTATTGAATTTTGCGAATTAGGTGATTATTTTGATCTACCTCAATATATGTATTCTTCTGGTATGAGTGCAAGGCTTGGATTTGCCCTTGCTATTTTCGCAGAACACGATATATTAATTGTTGATGAGGTTTTTGCAGTAGGAGATAAAAATTTTCAAGCTAAATCTTCAAAAAAAATGCGAGAACTTTTTAAAAGTGGAAAGAGCATTATATTTGCTTCCCATTCAGAAGAACAAATAAGAGAATTTTGTAATCGTGCAATATTTATTGATGAAAGTAAAATTGTTGTTGATGGTACAGTTGATGAGGCTTTAGCTGAATATAATAAAAAATATGCACCTAAA
>JBKECM010000018.1:0-11361 GCA_047974615.1 Lachnospirales bacterium | reverse complement strand
AAGTCTTTTAGACTCAGAATCACGACCGTTTTTAGAAGAACCAACACCTTTTTTATGAGCAAAAAATTGTAAGTTTAAATTAAGCATTATTGCACCTCCTCTATTTTAAGGGATATTTCATCACTATATTGTTTTTTTGTATCTTCCAAACCAAGAACTAAAGCATTTAATAAAATATCAAGTTCTGGGTTTTTTATACCTTTAAAGGTATCTTGGCTTTCAAAATGTATTACTGCATTCTTTTCATCTATATCAACTACAAAGTCTATGTCCAAAAATTTATCAATGGTGTTAATTGTATTAATAACTAACATTGAAACTGCAGCACATACGAAACTTTCACCATGATTTTGCACAGTAAAAGAATAGATTTTGCCATTGCGTTTATAAATTTCAGCCAAAATCATAATTTTGATTTGAATTATAAACTAATTTTTTCGATTTTAACAGATGTAAATGGTTGTCTATGACCATTTTTCTTATGAGAAGCTTTTTTAGACTTATATTTATATATAATAACTTTCTCACATTTACCATCGCCTAAAACAGTTGCAGTAACTTTTGCACCACTAACATATGGAGTACCAACTTTGATTTCACCATTATTAACAGCTATAACTTTATCAAAAGTAAAAGTTGAACCAGCGTCAACGCCAAGTTTTTCTACTCTGATTTCGTCACCTTCTTGAACTTTAAACTGCTTTCCACCAGTTTCGATAATTGCGTACATTTGTACACCTCCTAAATAAAACTCGCCAACTTTGGAGGAATAATTCACTTAAATCCTAGTTGTGCGGCATAACAAAAATATTATACCATATGACATATGATAATGCAATACTTTTTTCAAAATACTTGCTCTAATATGACAAATCTTACTATGAAAAATTAATAAAATTAGATTTATTCTCATGTTTTTATTTTAAAATTGTAGTTTAATATACATATAATAATTTTTTTAAAAATAAATGTATAAAATTTCTATTTTTTAGTTGACTTTTAATTTGAAATTTAATATAATTTATATGATATAAATATATAATTTTACACATATTTTAAGGAGTGGGAAGATGAAAAAAGCAAATAAGCTCAGTAATATGAGCATAAGCGGAGCTATTAAGTTGGCTTTTGGGTTAATTATAGCATTTATGCTAGTAATTTCAGTTATTTCAATTACAAGTAGTTTAGACGCTGTTAAGACAATGAATGTTTTAGAACAAAACGTTGTAAAATATTATTCAAATCTTATACATGTTGAAACAAATTTTTTGAAAATGCGTATGGAAGTAAGAAATTTTCTATATAGAGATATAGACGATATTGAAGCTTCTTACAATACAGCTCTAGTATACGGTCAAGAAGCAGAGGGATATATTACATCTTTGCTTACAGAACTTAAAGAAAACAGTAGTGGTACAACAACTGAAACAAATGCTGCTATAACTGCTGTACAAAGGTTATATGATATTATTGAACTTGAATATATACCTAATACGGCAGAAGTTTATAAGCTTGTTGCAGCTGGTAAATTTGATGAGGCATCAGAACTTAGTGATGCAACTTTAGGTACTCAAGGTGCAGAATTTTCTGAGATTATGGAAAGTTTGACAACTACTTTAACTGAAAGCACAAAAACTACGGTTGATGACTCTCAAAGAATTTCATATGTTGGTTTAATACTCTCTGTTGTACTTTCTGTAATATCACTTATTTTATCATTTGTTGTTATTGTTGTTTTAACTAGAAGTATTTCTGAACCTATTAAAGAAATAGTTGATAAGGCGCGTAAGATTTCTAACGGTCAGTTTGAAGATGGCGAAAATACTAATTTAACTAATGAAATCGGTCAACTTATTAATTCTATGAATGAAGTTTCAAGAACTGTTAATGACTTTGTAGAAGAAGTAACAGAAGTTGCTGGTAAACAAGTTCAAGGTGAACTTGATGCTAAAATCAAAGAAGAAAATTATAATGGTTCATTTAATAAGCTTGCTGCTACTGTAAATGAAATGTTACAAGGTAATGAAACTGAATTTGATCAAATCATTAACTGTTTAGACGATTACTGTGCAGGTGAATTTGATAAAACTGTTCCACAATTACCTGGTGATAAGCTGGCAATTACTACATCTATAGAATCTTTAAGAAATAGTTTAAATTCTATTACAAAAGATATAGTATCTATAATAAATAATGTTAAAGACGGTAATTTAACTGTAACTATTGATACAAGCGAATCAAGAGGCGATTGGAAAGAAATTTCTGAAGGTTTAAATTCACTTATTAGAGCTGTAGATAATCCTATTGAAGAAATTAGTGTTGCTTTACAAGGTATGAGTGAGGGTGACTTCTCTGTACGCGTACAAGGTGACTTTAAAGGTCGTTTTGCTGAAATTAAAAATAATACAAATACTACTATTGCTGGTATTTCAGATTATATTAAAGTTATTAAGGGTGTTTTAGTTGAAATGGCTAACCAAAACTTTGATGTTGACATTGATAAAGAATTTATTGGTGATTTCAAAGAAGTAAAAGAGTCTTTAGAACTTATTTCTACTAAACTTAACCGTGTAATTAACGAAATGAAAGAGTCTTCTGGTCAAGTTCAAATTTGTTCTAGCCAAATTTCTCAAATTTCTACTACAGTTTCTGAAGGTGCGTTTAGACAATCTGATTCTCTTGAAACTGTTGTAAATGAAGTAAATCAAATGTTACAAAACTCTAAAGATGCAGTTGAAAAGTCTGAAGAAGTTAAAAATATTTCATTTAATGCTAAAGAAAATCTTGAACATTCTAACAAAGAGATGCAAGAAACTCTTAAAGCTATGGAAGAAATCAGTAAGGCTTCTGAAAATATTTCTAAAATCATTAAAGTTATTGACGATATTGCATTACAAACTAACTTGCTTGCTATTAATGCTGCAGTTGAAGCTGCTCATGCAGGACAACATGGTAAAGGATTTGCCGTTGTTGCAGATGAAGTTGGATCACTTGCTTTACGTTCTCAAAACGCAGCAAAAGAAACAACTGAACTTATCCAAAACTCTGTTCTTAAAACAGTTGAAGGTAGTAAGAGAGCCCATGAAACTGCTCGTGTCTTAACAGAAGTTTCTAAAGAAGTTGGTAAGGTTTCTGACCTTGTTGACGATATTCACGTTGTGTTTGGAGTACAAGAACGTGGTATAAGTAATATTAACAAGTCTATTGAAGAAATTGCTAATATAGCTTCTACTAACACTGCTACATCTGAAGAAGGTGCTACAGCTGCTATGGAACTTTCACAACAATCTGACTTATTACTTGAAATGGCAAGTAAATTTAAGTTAAAACGTAATTAATATTAATTTACATAAAGGTGTAGAGCGTCTGCTTTGCACCTTTTTTATATACTAAAAAAATTATTATAAGGTAAACTTAAGTTACTGAAAAGTAAAAAGAAAAAACAAGGTCACTAAAACAAAATACTGAGATAATATAGACTTGGCAGTATATTGTCTTAGTTTATGCGTCAATTATTGAATTTTGCAACGTTACCATATTGTATCTTTTAGTTAATTGAAAGTGGTAGTATTGGCTTTGTTATACAAGTCTTCATTTAATTTAATTTGTAATTATTATAGGTGTAATAATATAAGTGAAAAATAAATAATATACTAATAAAACATTAAAAAATATTTTATTTAAAACTAAATATTTTGCGTTGACAAAAAGAAAAAAATGATATATTATAAAAATAACCGAAGTGGTTATTTTTTGATAAAGAGGGGATAATATGAGTGAAAATATTGTTATGTCTGTAAAAAATATAACAAAAAAATATTTGATGGGTGATATAGTTGTTGATGCTCTAAAAGGGGTATCCTTTGATTTATATGAAGGCGAATTTGTTGTAGTTTTAGGGGCGTCAGGGTCTGGAAAAAGTACTATACTAAATATTATTGGTGGTATAGATAGAGCTACTAGTGGTGAAGTAATATATAACAATGAAGATATATCGACTAAAAATGATAAACAACTTACGCTATATAGACGTAGTGCAGTAGGTTTTATTTTTCAGTTTTATAACTTGGTACCAAATTTAACGGCTAAAGAAAATATATTATTGGCAAGCGAATTATCAAGTAATCCCTTAAACGTTGGAAAACTAATTAAAGATGTAGATTTAGATGATAAGAAAGATAATTTTCCAGCACAAATGTCTGGAGGACAGCAACAAAGAGTTGCTATTGCACGTGCTTTGTCTAAAAATCCAGATATTTTGTTATGTGATGAGCCAACGGGTGCACTTGATGTTAAAACAGGTGCTGATGTGCTAAAGTTGCTAAAAGACTTTAATGAAACATACAATAAGACTGTAGTTATTATAACACATAATTCTATAATAAGTGAGATGGCTGATAGAGTTTTCTATATAAAAGATGGTTTATTAGATAAAATTGAAGTGAATGAAAATCCTAAAAAACCAGAGGAGGTTGTTTGGTGATACTTTTTAAAAAGACTATTAGAGCTATGCTTAGAAACAAAAAAGCATACATATCTTGTATTTTACTAATGTCTATAGGTGTCGCTTTATATATAAGTTTTGCTGCTGCTGTTTCTGCACTTAAAAATTCTGCTGAAAGCTTTTATATTGAAAATAATTTGGCAGATATATCTGCTAAAGTTACTGCTATTTCCCAAAGTGAAATTGCACGACTAGAGGAAATAGACGGTATAAAAGAGGTTTATCCTAGAATAGTCGAAGATTTAAGAGTTGAACATAGTAAAAGCGATGATATTATGACATTAAGAGTTGTGTCTAAAGATTTTACATATGACGGCACGACACTAAATGAGTATTCATATGAAGGTCGTGACATTACTTATGACAATGAAATACTTTTAGGCGTTGAATATATGAATGCAAATGACCTTGTAGTAGGTGATACTATAGATATAGTACATAGTGGAAAAGTAGATACATTTACTATTGTTGGCTTTGTTATGTCACCTGAGTTTGTCTATCTTATGAAAGACGGTAGTGACTTTATGCCTGATAAAAAGGGGTTTGGCTATGCCTATGTTACTTTAAAG
Source organism: Lachnospirales bacterium (assembly GCA_047974615.1). Taxonomy (GTDB): domain Bacteria; phylum Bacillota; class Clostridia; order Lachnospirales; family CAMZNU01; genus JBKEBX01. The sequence continues at coordinate 6,288 of JBKECM010000018.1, read as the reverse complement.
ATGATGAACAGTTTATCCAATATGGATAATCAATATAACAGTTTACTTTTTACTTTAGAAGATGGATATACATACGAAGATGTTAAAATTAACCTTGAAGATGTTTTAGATGATTATGGTTTGATAAATTTAACTAAAAAAGAAGATATGTTAAGTTACTCTATGGTTGATCTTGAAATACAAGCTATTGAAAAAATGGCAACTGCTATGCCTTTATCTTTTTTAGCTATGGTATCTATGATACTTTATCTTACTTTAAAAAGGGTTATTGAGCAAGAACGTATGGAAATTGGTATGCTTAAAGCTTTTGGTTATTTGGATAAAGAAATATTAAATCACTTTTTAATTTATGGAGTAATAACCGGAATGTTCGGTGGTTTTTTAGGTATCATCATGGGATATTTAATGGGTGATGCAATACTTGCACAATATGCGATGTACTTCATTTTACCTATTGAAACAACTTTAATGGGTATTGATTCCTATGTTATAGGTTTTATTTTAGCTTTAGCTAGTGGTATTATAGGTACATATTTTGGAGTTCGTAAAATTTTAAAACTGTCCCCTGTAGATGCTATGAAAAATGAAGTTCCTAATGTTAATGTAAAAAAATCTTTCAGTGAAAATAAATTTTTAAAAAAAATACTAAAGACTTCAGGATTTATGGCTATAAGAAATATTCAAAGGAATATGCTAAGAAGTGGTTTTATAGTTGTAGGTATAGCTTTTTCTTTCGCTATGGGTGCATATATGGTATCTGCAACAAACTTGATAGATGGTATGATATTTGTACAAATAGAAAAAGTAAAAAAGTATGACGTTAAGCTGAGTTTTTATGACCAAGTTGATAGTGGCACTGTAGAATATATACAAGACTATGAAGGTGTGACTGTAGCTAGTGGTATTTATGAAACTCCTGTAACTATAAGAAAAGGAAGTAAGAGTACAGTTACTAATCTTATTGGTTTGCCTTCAGAAAGTCCTTTGTATAAGGCTTATGATGAAGAAACAAAAAGTAATAAAGTTATAGGTGAAGAAGGTATAGTTTTAAGTAGTTTCTATGCTGATGAAATAGGTGCAAAAAAAGGGGATTATATTTATATTGATAGCTACTTACTGGAAGATAGTATAAAACTAAAAGTTACAGATATTGCTACTATGACCATGTCAGATGCTGTTTTTATGAACATTGATACCTTATATGATTATTTTGATACTGATGGGTATACGAGCGTTGTCTTAAACACAGATAATTACGAAGTAATTAAAAATGATTTTAAAGAGGCATCAAATATAAAACTTATCGAAGATAAAGAAAAAACTTTACAAAATCTTACGGAGCTGATATCAACATATGATATTATGTTTGATTTTATGGATATTTTTACAATAGCACTTGTATTTATTATTATATACAATATTTCAGTTATTGCTTTTTCTGAAAGAGCCAGAGAATATTCTACGCTTAAGGTTATAGGTGTAACTACAAAAGAGATTGCAGAAATCGTTGATTTAGAATTTTGGATTTTGACTGCTGTTGGAATTTTTTTTGGAATTTTTTGTGCTTTAGGTTTAAAAATAGGTGTAAGTTCTATGATGGATATAAGTACTTTTAGTTTCGATACTAAGCTTAGACTTAATGAATGTGTAAGAGCTGGTATGCAATGTATTATAGCTGTTTACTTATCAAATTTAATGAATAAGAAAAATATTAAAGTACTTGATTTGGTTACTGTACTTAAGGAGCGTGGTTAATATGAAAAAAGGAATAAAAATTGGAATTTTGCTTTTAATATGTGCTGTAATAGGTGTATATATGGCATATACTCTTACTGCACCAATAACTGTTGAAACTATAAAACTAGAAGAAAAATATGCAAGCTATTATTTTACAGAAGAAGGTATAGTTGGAAACCAAGAGTTATACAATATATACTCAAAAAATGCTGGTGACGTTAAAGATGTATATGTAAGCGAAGGTGACTTTGTAAATAAAGGCGATAAAATAGGAGAAATATCTGGTAGTCAACTTGATTTTGAGATTAAAACTTGTGAACAACAAATCGAAGGTTATAATGCTCAAAAAGAGAACGTTTATTTAGAAGATAGTTCAAGAAAAAGTACAATTAACAGTTCTATAGATGAGCTTAATTCCCAACTTGCGACTTTAGAAGTACAAGAAAAAGCTACATATACATCGAAAGATGAACAAATAGCTATGCAAGAACTTTTGATTAGTCAAACAGAAAAAGAACTTGATAACCTTAAGAAGGAACTTGATAAATATTCACTTTTACTTGAAAATGAAGTTGTATCAAAGGCTGAATATGATAAAATAGCTACTCAAGTTGAAACATACGAAAACTTACTTTTACAAAATAAAAAACAGCTTGATATCTTAAAAACAGAGGGTGTGCAAAGTGGTAGTGAATATTTTGATAGTACGAAAAATGCTATTGAGGTTCAAATTACAAATATGCAAAGTGAATTAAACAAAGATTATATCACACCTATGATAAATTACTATAATTCTTTAATAGAAATAAGCAAGGAACAAATTAATATATTAAATCAAAATAAAGAAGAACTTATTATTATTTCTCCTTTTGATGGTATAGTAGCTGAGTTACCACTATCAAAGGTTAACTATGTTACACAAGCAACGCCTGTTGCTATAATTAAACAAGAAGATTTTTTAATAGAAACATCTATATCTACAAGAGATATTGATTCAATAGATGTTGGAAGTAAAGTAAATATAATTATCGATAAACGACAAGGTGAAGAACGTTATGTAGGTAATATTGTTTCTATAGAAAATGAAGCTATTGCAGAAATAAGCAATTTAGGTGTTGAGGAGAGAAAGGTGAAAGTTACTATTGAACCAAAAGAAGAACTTAACCTTATGCTAGGATTTGATGTTGATATTGAGTTCTTACTATATGAAAATGAAAATGCAGTTGTTGTACCAAAAGAGAGTATATTTAATTACGAAGACGGCTTTGCAGTGTATAAAGTGGAAAATGGAGTACTTAAAGCTACTATGATAGAAAGAGGTGTTGAACTGCGTAATGAGTATGTTATTGATAAGGGTATAACTGCCAGTGATATTATAGTTAAAGATGCGAGTGTTGATGGATTAGAAGAAGGTAAAAAAATAAGTAGCAATTAATAAAAAAGTGGTGCTATATATGTATAGTACCACTTTTATGCCATAAAGGGCAAATTATAGGTGTTGCCAACATTATTTTGTTTCAGGTACTTCTTTAATTGTAGCTTTTTTTTCTTTTTTATTACTTTCTGTTGATATATTTTCATCTGGTCGTTTCATACCTTTTTTTGCCATATATAACACTCCTTTCCGTTTATTCTAATATTATTATGTTCAAAAAAAGTTTTTATATAGATTTTTTTTGTAAGGTATACTTTTAGATTGTTTTAGTGTATAATAAGTATGAACTTTGGTAAAGAATTTAGTATGAATAAAATTGTTTTAGAAAAGGAACATATATGAATAAAGTAATTGAATTTTTAAAAAAAGCTTTTTTTATTAACGTAGGAATTTTTTTAGTTGCATTTGGTACACATATATTTAGAGTACCTAATAACTTTGTTTTTGGTGGAATTACTGGTTTGTCCCAAACTTTAGTGTACTATACGAGTTTTTCATTGTCAGATCTTATGCTTATACTTAATACTGTAGTTATTATTTTAGGATTGATTTTTTTAGGGAAAAAAGATATGGTTGGAATACTATATGGCTCTTATATGCTAAGTTTTATGATGAAATTTTTAGAGATATTTTTTCCTATTTCAGAACCACTTACGAATGACGGCTTTATTGAAATAATTTTTGCAGTTTTTGTGCCTTCTATAGGCTCTGCTATATTATATCGTGAACAGTTAAATACTGGGGGTACTGAAATACTTGCAAAAATAATTACAAAATTTGTTGACCTTAAAATGCATATTGTTCTTATGTTTTTTGATTTTGTTGTTGTGGCTTTTGCTGGTATAACATTCGGAGTTGAAATATTTTTGTACTCTACTTTAGGCTTGTTACTTAGAACATATATAGTAGATTTAGTATTAGATTCTTTATATTTGACTAAAGTATTTAATATTATAACTGATAATCCAGACGAAATATCAAATTATATAAATACTGAATTAAAGCATGGTACCACTATTATAAATGCTCATGGTGGCTACACTTATGAAGAAAAAGTTATCGTTACTACAACTTTATATAGACGTGATGCTGCAAAGCTACAAATATATTTAGATAAAAATCACCCTAAGGCTTTTACTACTATAACAAACTCTAGTAAGGTTATAGGTAGAGGATTTGCACGAAGTCAATAAATGAAATTTGAAATGGCATCATTGCAAAATACAATGATGCCATTTCATTTATGTATAAATCTATGACGTTGAAAAAAGCGACAATTTCTTCTTCATAATGTATGGTCAAGAAGTTCTAACAAGTATACTAGTAATTTAGTGAATGTTAGTAAGGGTGTTGCAGAGTAAAAAATTAACTTTGTAGTACAACTTTAAGTATATCTTTTATAACTTGTTCTGTATTTGTAATTTTTTCTACTTGTTCTAGTCCACGTTTCGATTGTAGTGCATAAAAATCTTTATCTACATAGTATCTATGAAGTGTTTCAAATATCTTATCCATATCTTCGCAAGTGAAATAATCACCTACTGTATAGCCAACATCAAAAAATGGCAATGTAACTACAGGAACTCCTTGTGCCAAAGCTTCTGCACCACTTGTACCACCACCTTTTCTTGGTGGGTTCAAATAGACATCAACTGCTTCTAAAACTCCTCTTAAATCATTTTGAAAGCCTATAAAGTTAATTCTATCTAAATGTAAAAATTGTCTTTTTTTAGTTTCAAAGCTATCGTATGTACCAACTAACAAAACTACTGCATCTTGATTTTTACTCATATATTCATTTAGCTTCTCTACAAAAGTACCAGTAACTTCTTCAGCAAGCCTACCACCAACTATAGATATTACAAAGTTTTTTTCTTTAAAACCAAAATCTTCTTTTTTACGCAATGTAATTGCTTCGTCTAGTTTATATACAAATACACTTTCAATTATTTCTTGACCTTTATTCTCAATAAAGTTTTGAACTTCTGAATCAAAGGCATTTAAATTTCTAGGTAAGATTATATATTTTGCGTCAGTAATAGGGAAATTATTTGAAAAAGGGAGTGTAACTTCTGTAGTAAATTCTCCACATATATCTGCAAGTATATTGTTACCACCCATATTGTAAATTAAGCCGGGTTTTAAGGAATGAACATATTTTATAATTTCAAGGGTGTCTTGTTCATTTCCTTCTTGTAATTTCGTGCCATAGAATGGTATTGTTTCACCTAAACATTCATGACTTTGGGCACCTTCTAACTCTTCTGAATAATTAAATTCCGTATAATTAATGTAAGGATAAGCAGTTATAAATGTATGACGACTTGGCATATCATAGGCGATAACAACAAATACTTTTTTACCTAATTTTTTTTGTAGTGTGTATGCATAATCTGTAAGATTTCTTGTTGGTCCATGCTTTTCTCCTGAAATTTGTGTAATAAAAATAACTATTTGATCATTATTTCTTTCTTCAATAGGAATATACTCAAGACTAAAATTTATAAGATTTTTATATCTTGATATAAGGCTTGTATGTAGATTTCTAAGCCTTATATAGTTTAAATTTTTCTCTTGGGAAACAAATATTCTGAGGGTATTTTGCCATTTTAGAAAAAGTGAATAGTAGAAGTCTAAATGTTCTGTTTTAGCATATTTCTCTAAAACTTCTAATTCTTTTTCTAAAATAGTTTCGCTTTCTGTAACTAAGTACAAATATTCTAAAATAATAATAAGTGCAGTGGCGTTTTCGTTTTTATATCTTTCTTCCAAATAGGCAAAGAAGTTTTTTTTGTCAATACTTTCATCATAAATGTTATGTAAAGATTGAATTGTTTGCTGGGTAGTTGCATCAGTTACATTGTTTATTACTTGCTGAAGCAGTATCATTGCTAATTTATCAAAGGCTTCGTAGTTTTCCATAATTTCCTCCATGATTTTTTAAATTTACAAAATGTTATGTTAATAATTATATCGTTAAATCATGTATTTAACTTAAGGTGACCTCTAAAAACTCGCTTGATTTAATTTTCTTTTAAATTTTAAATAGTTCAAGAAAGCTTCGACAACGCATAACAGCGTGTTTCTGCTAGGAGAAGCTGACGCAGAAATTTTGA